>NZ_JBEXDT010000097.1:0-34553 GCF_040605905.1 Nonomuraea sp. NPDC005501
CCGCGCTGGCCCGCCTGCGCCGGGCCGCCGCCGACGCCGACGCGGAGACGCCGCTGAAGATCCGCCGGCAGGCCGCGCAGCCGAGGACTCGCCGGCAGGCCGCGCAGCCGGGCACGCCGGACGGCCTGGACGCGCCGATCGGCCTGGACGCGCCGGTCGGTCTGGAGGTGTCGGCGACGTTCGTGGGGCGGCGCTCCTACAGTCGCTTCGACGTTGAGGACGCCGTCGGGGCCGGTCTGTCGCGGGCGCTCGGGGTGCCGTACCACTCGCGGGCGGGCGGCGTGGCGCCGCCTCCGGGCGCGGTGCCGTGGCGGGTGACCATCGAGGACGACCAGGCGGTCATCGCCGTACGGCTGGGCGAGCGGCCGCTGCACCGCCGGCCGTACAAGGTGGACTCGATCCCCGGCACCCTGCACCCGCCGCTGGCCGCCGCCATGGCCGTCCTCGCGGGCCTCGGCCGGCCACCCGTCGGAGGAGCAGGACGCGGGGGCGGGCCGGTGGTGCTGGACCCGTGCTGCGGGGCGGGCACGACGCTGGCCGAGGCCGGGCTGCTCGCGCCGCACGCGCGCCTGGCCGGGGCCGACCGCTCCCCCGTGTCCGTGCGGGCCGCCGCCGCGAACACGGCGCGCGCCGGAGTGCGGGCGGCGCTGGCCGTCGCCGACGCGGGACGGCTGCCGCTGCCCTCTCGGAGCGTGGACCGCGTGCTGGTGAACCCGCCGTGGGGCCGCCAGGTCGCCGCCGCCGGGCTGCTGGCGCGTGATGGCGGGCTGCTGTGGCGGGAGGTCCGCCGCGTGCTGGCCCCCGGCGGGCTGGCGGTGGCGCTGGTGGACGGGGTGCCGGAGGGCTTCCGTGTCGAGCGGGTGATCGAGGTCTCCCTGTCCGGCAGGCACCCGGCCCTCGCCGTGCTCAGCGTGGCGAACCGGCACCGCTGAGGCGAGCCTCGTCAGGAGGCGGGGCCGAGCCAGTCCAGGATGAGGCGGTTGACCTCCTCCGGGCGCTCCAGGTGGAGGAAGTGGCCGGCCCCGGCCACCTCCTCGGCCCGGGAGCCCGCCGGCAGGTGGTCCGGCGCGTCCTTCACCACACCGGCCCCGAGGCAGCCGTCCCCGCTCCCGTGCAGGTAGAGGATCGGCCCCGTCGTGGGCTCCGGGTCCGGGTGACGGCCCGAGGGCGGAGTGGTGCCGAGCATGGCCCGGTAGTACCCGATGGCCGCCGCCAGGTTGCCCGGCCGGCCGAGGCTGCGGTGGACGAACTCAAGGTCGCGCCGCGCGTCGTACCCGGGCGACCAGTCCGCCCACAACCCCTCCAGGAAGCCCGGCTCGGCGGCGGCGGTCTCGGCCAGCCCCGTCTGGAAGAGGAAGACGTAGAAGGAGCGCTTGAGCTGCTCGTACGAGAAGAAGGAGGTGAGCATCGCGCCGGGCGGCGGGACCGCCAGGGTCACGGACCGGCGGAAGCGCCCGCCGAGCCCGTACACGGGGAAGGCGCCCCAGTCGTGCCCGACGACCACGGCGTCGTCGCCCCCGCCGAGCTCCTCGTGCAGGGCGGCCACGTCGGCGGTTAGCGCCGCGCCCTCGTAGGCCCCGTCGGCCGGGATCTCGGTCGGCGCGTAGCCCCGCATGAACGGCGCCACCGCGCGGTAGCCGCGGCCGGCCAGCGCCGGCATGAGGTGCCGCCAGGTGTGCGCGGTGTCGGGGAACCCGTGCAGGCACAGCGCCAGCGGCCCCTCCCCCACGGCAAGATACGCGAACTCCACCCCGTTGGCGTGGATTGTCCTGATCTCCATGACTGCGAAACCTAACACCCGCTTGCCCACCCGGGAATGCCGGGCGGGCGCGCTCAGTAGGCGTACCGCAGGTGCTTGATGCCGTTGATGAAGTTGGACAGCAGATGGTCGGGCTCGCCCACGGCCCTGAGGTCGGGCAGCCGGGTGAACAGCTCCCGGAACATCACGGTCATCTCCCGCCGCGCGAGATGGGCGCCCAGGCAGTGGTGCGGGCCGGGCCCGCCGAACCCGACGTGCGGGTTGGGGTCGCGGGTGATGTCGAAGGCGTCGGGGTCGCGGAAGACGGCCTCGTCGCGGTTGGCGGAGTTGTAGAACAGCAGCACCTTGTCGCCCTCGCGGTAGCGCATGCCGTTCATGACGTGCTCGCGCGTGACCGTGCGGCGGAACTGGATCACCGGCGTGGAGTAGCGGATGATCTCGTCACACGCCTTGCCGATGAGGCCCTCGAAGTTCTCGGTCAGCAGCCGCCGCTGGTCGGGGTGGTCGGTGAGGAGCTTGAGCCCGTGCGTGATGGCGTTGCGGGTGGTCTCGCTGCCGGCCACCACGAGCAGGATGAAGAACGAGCCCAGCTCCTGGGAGCTGAGCCGCTCCTCGCCGTTGACGAGCAGGCTGACCAGGTCGCCGGTCGGCCGCTTGCGCCGCTCGTCGCCGAGGCGGGCGGCCAGCCGGTTCAGCGAGTAGCCGGCGTGGATGAGCCGGGCCAGCCCGCGCGCCACGTTGACGCGGCTGAGCTGGGGGCCGACGCCGCTGTACTCGGGGTCGGCGTTGCCCAGGATGACGTTGGTGCGGCGCAGGACCAGGTCGTGCAGTTGCGGCGGGACGCCCATCATGTCGCAGATGACGCGGACCGGGAGCCTGGCGGCGACCTGGGTGACGAAGTCGCCCGGCCCTTCCTTGACCGCCTGGTCGACGATCTCGGCGGCGGCCAGCTCCAGGTCCTCCTCCATCTTGGCCAGGACGCGGGGGGTGAAGGCGCGGGAGACGATGCGGCGCAGCCGGGCGTGCTTCGGGTCGTCCATGTTGATCATCGAGCCGAAGTAGACGGCCAGCCAGCGGGGCATGTCGGGGATGCTGTTGGAGCAGGGCTCGCTGCTGAACACCTCGGGGGTGCGGCTGGCCTCCACCACGTCGGCGTGCCGCACGAGCGCGTAGTATCCGGCGCCGCTCTTGATGAACGGCAGCGGCTGCTCCGGCACGAACACGGGCCGGTCGAGCGCGCGCATCCGCCGGAAGGTCTCCTGGCGGTGGACCTGGGGCAGTGCCCAGAACGGCATCTGCGACAGGTCCATGTCGGCGGAGATCGTCATAACCGCAAAGCCTTGTGCAAGTGGTCACTTACGTCAAGGCGTTCGGTCAGGCCGGACCCGCCAGGATCAGATCCGCGGCCTTCTCCCCGATCATTATGGCGGGAGCGTGGGTGTGGCCGCGATTGAGGGACGGCATGATCGAGGCGTCGGCCACGCGGAGCCCCTCGACGCCGCGCACCCGCAGCTCGGGGTCCACCACCGACGCCTCGTCCGCGCCCATCCGGCAGGTGCCCACCGGGTGGTAGAGCGTCTCGCCGCGCTCGCGCACCCACCGGGCGAGCTCTTCGTCGCTCTCCGGGCCGTCGTAGGGCGGCATCGGACCGTCGGCGTACGGGCGCATGGCGGTGGTGGCGAAGATCTGCTTGGCTGTCTTCAACCCGGCGACGAGCCGTCTGACGTCGGCCTCCTTGGCCAGGTAGCCGGGGTCGATGACCACGTCGTGCCCGTTGAGCCCGACGCGGCCGCGGCTCTCGGGCTGGAGCAGCACCACGCCGACGGTCATGGCGTGGCCGGTCGGCGGGGTGAGGCCGTGGTCGACGAACGGCCCCGGCGCGAAGATCAGCTCGATGTCCGGCGCCGGCTCCTCCGGCGAGGTACGCACGAACGCCACCGCCTCGCCCACGTTCGTCGTGAGCATGCCGGAGCGCAGCACGAGGTAGCGCAGCAGGTTGCCGACGGACTCGGCCCTGGTGAGCGTCACCGGCTGCCGGCACCGGACGAACACCCCGGACGACAGGTGGTCCTGGAGGTTCTTGCCGACCTCCGGCAGGTCGCGCACCACGGTCACGCCGGCGTCGCGCAGCTCGCCGGCCGCGCCCACCCCCGAGCGCATGAGCAGGTACGGCGAGCCGATCGTGCCCGCGGCCAGGATGACCTCGCGACGGGCCCGGACCTGGGCGCCGCCGTCGTGCTCGATCCCGATGGCGCGCACGCCGTCGAACACCACCCGGTCCACGGTCGCGCCCGTGATGACGGTCAGGTTGGGCCGCTTGAGCGCGGGGCGCAGGTAGGCGTCGGCGGCGCTCCACCGGCGGCCCCGGCGCTGGGTGACGGGGGTGGGGCCGTAGCCCTCGCTGGAGGGGCCGTTCACCTCGGGCAGCCTGGTCAGGCCCAGCTCCTCGCAGGCCCCGAGGAAGGCGGCCGTGGTGACGTTGGGACTGCGCAGCTCGGAGACGTACAGGGGGCCGCCGGTGCCGTACACGCCGCCCTCGTTGCCGCCGACGCGGTGCTCGGCCCGGTGGAAGTACGGCAGGACGTCGTCGTACGACCAGCCGGGCACCCCCCACTGGTCGTAGTCGAGCCGGCCGCCGCGCACCCACATCTGCGCGTTGATCGACGACGACCCGCCGAGCACCCTGCCCCTCGGCCAGTACAGCTCGCGGCCGGACATCTCGGGCTGCTTGGCGGTGGAGTAGTTCCAGTCGTAGGCGGTCTTGAACAGCTTCGCGAAGGCCGCCGGCATGCGGATCTCCAGCTTGTCGTCCGGGCCGCCCGCCTCGACCAGCGCCACGCTCACCCCCGGGTCGGCCGTCAGCCGGCCGGCCAGCACGCATCCCGCCGACCCCGCGCCGACGATGACGTAGTCGTACTCCATGGTTCCTCCGCAGGGGTGAGTGGCGTGGTACCTGCTTACTCCAGGCGACCGGGGGCGTCCATATCCACTTGTGACCCGCGTTACCTACCGGTCGGTATGCCGCCCTGCGAAGATGGCCGCGACGTCGCGTAGGCCGCGTAGAGGGAGGAAGGCGACATGCTCAACCTGTCGGTCGTGCTTGAGGACAGCGCCAGGAACAACCCGGACGGCACCGCCCTGGTCTTCGGCGACATGCGCCTGCCGTACTCGATGGTCGAGACGATCGCCAACCAGGTCGCCAACCTGCTGGTGTCACGCGGCATCGGCCGCGGGGACAAGGTGGCGCTGGCCTGCCCCAACCTGCCGTACTTCCCGTTCGTCTACTTCGGCATCCTCAAGGCCGGGGCCGCCGTCGTGCCGCTGAACGTGCTGCTCCAGGACCGGGAGATCGCCTACCACCTCGACGACAGCGACGCCAGGGCGCTGTTCTGCTTCGAGGGCACCCCCGAGCTGCCGCTCGGCGAGCGGGGCCGGGCCGGGTTCGAGGCCGCCGAGGGCTGCGAGCACTTCTTCGCGCTGCCCGCCACGCCGCTCGCCACCGAGTCGCCGTACGGCGAGTCGATCTGGGCGGCCCTCGACGGGATGGCCGGCACGTTCGAGACCGCGGCGACCGCCCCCGACGACACCGCGGTGATCCTCTACACCTCCGGCACCACCGGGCAGCCCAAGGGCGCCGAGCTCAGCCACCAGAACATGCTGATGAACGCCATGGTGTGCGACCAGATGTTCGAGCGCGAGGCCGAGGGCGACGTGTACCTCGCGGTGCTGCCGCTGTTCCACTCCTTCGGCCAGACGGTGGTCATGAACGTCGGCTTCCGGCGGCGCGCGGCGGTGGTGCTCATGCCGCGCTTCGAGCCGGGCGAGGCGCTGGAGCTCATGCGCCGGGAGGGCGTCACCTTCTTCGCGGGCGTGCCGACGATGTACTGGGCGCTGCTCACCACCTTCCACGCCGACGGCGGCGAGGTGCCGGGCCGGCTGCGGACGGCGGTCGCGGGCGGCTCCTCCTCGCCGGTGGAGGTGCTGAGGGACTTCGAGCGCACCTTCGGCGTCGGCATCCTGGAGGGGTACGGCCTGTCGGAGACCTCGCCCGTGGCCAGCTTCAACCAGCCGGGCCGCCCGGCCAAGGTCGGGACGGTCGGCACCCCGATCTGGGGCGTGGAGATGCGGCTCGTCGACAGCGAGTGGAAGACGGTCGAGGACGAGGGTCCCGGCGAGATCGCGATCCGCGGTCACAACGTCATGAAGGGCTACCACGGCCGGCCGGAGGCGACCGCCGAGGTGCTGCGCGACGGCTGGTTCCGAACCGGCGACATCGCCACCCGCGACGCCGACGGCTACTACGCGATCATCGACCGGGCCAAGGACATGATCATCCGAGGCGGCTTCAACGTCTATCCGAGGGAGCTGGAGGAGGTGCTGCTGACGCACGAGGCGGTCTCGCTGGCGGCGGTCGTGGGCGTGCCCCACGAGTCGCACGGCGAGGAGGTCAAGGCGTACGTCATCCGCACCCCGGACGCGACGGTCACCGAGGACGAGCTGATCGCCTGGTGCCGGGCGAACATGGCCGGCTACAAGTACCCGCGCATCGTGGAGTTCAGGGACACGCTGCCCATGACGGCCACCGGCAAGATCCTCAAGCGCGAGCTGCGCTGACGCCGCCCCTCACCCAGCCGCTCCTCACACCAGCCGCTCCTCACACCAGGGCGGTCTTGTAGAAGACGCTCGCCTTCCTGGCCCCGGCGGCGCCCGAGGCCAGGCCGAGGCAGAGCCGGGGCCGGCCCGAGGCGATCTGGATCGCCATGCCCTCCGGCTCACGGTAGTCCAGCGACTTGCCGGCCTGGGTCAGCGCCCGCTGCACCGTGCGGCCGGTACGCAGGTCGACGCAGGTGACGTAGGTGTTGCCCGGAGCCGGGTTGGCCGGGCCGTAGGCGTCGCCGTCCAGCAGGTAGAGGTAGTCGCCGTGGGCCGCGTACCCCTGGAAGGTGCCGAGGGCGGCCGGCTGGGCGATGTCGTGCACGGGGGTCCGCGAGCCGGACTTGACCGCCTGGAGCGGGAAGACGGCGTAGCGGAAGCCGCCGTTCTTCCGGTAACGCATGACGAGCCGGCCGGTGGAGGGGTCGATGGCGCAGGTGGTGTTGGTCGCGCCGGTGACGGGCGCGTACCGCGTCACGCCGGCGGACGTCGGGGTGATCGTCCGGCCGGAGGCGAAGGCGAATCTGGCGAGCCGGTTGCCCCAGGCGTTGGCCCCGTCGGCGACCGCGCCGGTCTCGGTCCACAGGTAGGCCGATCCGCCCGACGGCTCCACGCCGATCTGCACGCCGTGGCCGAAACCCATGAGGTACATGTGCCCGAGCACCGCGCCGCCGAGGCTGAGCCTGGTCAGGCAGAGGTGGCCGGCCGCCGAACTGCCGGCCCCGTTCTTGACCTGCACCGCGTAGATGTGGCCGTGGGCGTTGTCGAAGGCGAACGACTGCAGGACCGTCTCGTCGTACAGCGCCTTCTTCCAGATCAGGCTCGTGGCGGGCGCCGCCAGGTCGAACCGGCCCGCGGCCCCCGCGGTGGCCTCGGCGGCCCTGCCGCTCAGCAGCGCGGTGACGGCGGCCCCGGCGCCGCCCACGAGCAGCCCTCTCCTGGTCATGAATGACGACATCTCGGACAAGGGTCCTCCACTGCGGTCGACAGGAGTCCAACACCCTAGCGGGTGATCTCGCCGTGGTAGACACGTGCCATGTCGTCACCCACCGCCCAGCGCCTCAGCGTCGTCCCGTCCGCGTTCGCCGTGGAGCACCTGCCCCACGCGACCTTCCCCGAGGACGACGAGTGGATCGCGCTGGTCCGCGCCCCCGAGGGGCTGACCGTCGTCCGCGAGGCCTGGCCGTCGGGCTCGGGCGAGCGCTGGATCGGCCTGTACGGCGCCGCGAGCGCCCACGACCTCGACGTCCCCGGCATGCTGGCGGCGGTCGTGGGGCCGCTGGCCGAGGCGGCGATCCCCGTCTTCGTCGCCTCGACCTTCCACGCCGACCTCGTCCTCGTTCCCGAGCCGAGGGCCGGGGAGGCCGTGGCCGTCCTCGAAGGTGCGGGACATCGGGTGGACACCCGGCACCTGCGGTCGTAGTCCGCACTCCTCGGAGGCAGCGCTCGTCGTAGGCGGCGCTCGTCGTAGGCGGTGCTAGGAGGGCCAGTCCCAGTGGGGCACCTCGCGCAGCGGGTGGAGCTGGTCGTCGGTCTCGGCGTGGGAGTTCTGGTGGGCCACCTGGGTACCGAACTCGACGTGCTCCCGCAGCGCCTGGCGGAACGGCGCGTCGTCCGGCAGCCCGGCGTCGTCGGCCGCCGCCATGAACAGGTCGACGAAGCGCTGCCGCTGCTCCTCGCGGATGCGCAGGCCCCGGTGGGCCTCGATGAGAGTGGGAAAGCCGCCCATCTCGCGGGTGAAGACGTCGGGGCCGCCGAACGTCTCGGCCGTGAAGGCCGTCAGGTGCGCGACGTGGTGCGGGCGGCCGGCGCCGAAGAGCGGCTGGAGCAGCGGATCCTTCAGGACGCTGCCGTAGAAGAGGTCGACGAAGCGGTGGAGGGCCTCGTGCCCGCCGGCGTGCTCGTACAAGGAGACCATGGTTACAGCATTACAAATGCCCGCGGACGCGGGAAGGGGCGCGAGGCGAAGCCGCCTCGCGCCCCTTCACCGCGGATCACGGCCAGTCGCGGGCCGGGCGCAGCGGCACGCCGGAGCGGCCGTCCTTGTCCAGCTTGACCCCCAGCACCTGGTGGAGCTGGACCTTGTTGCGCTCGAAGCCGACGATGCAGCCCGCCATGTACAGCGCCCACACCCGGGCGGTGCCCATGCCGACCTCCTCGACCGCGTCGGCCCAGTTGGCGTCGAGGTTGTCGCACCAGTGGCGCAGCGTCTTGGCGTAGTGCTCGCGCAGGTTCTCCTCGTGGCGGATCTCGAAGCCGAGGTCCTCCATCTGCCGGATCAGCCAGCCGACCGACTCCAGCTCGCCGTCGGGGAAGACGTAGCGGTTGATGAAGCCGCCCTTGTTGAAGGTCTTCTCCGCGCCCGTCGGCCGGGTGATGCAGTGGTTGAGCAGCCGGCCGCCCGGCTTGAGCTTGCCGTACAGGAACTCGAAGTAGGCCGGGACGTTGTCCTTGCCGATGTGCTCGGTCAGGCCGATGGAGCTGACCGCGTCGAAGCCGCTCTCGCTGACGTCGCGGTAGTCCATGTGACGGACCTCGCACAGGTCCTGCAGCCCCGCCTCGGCGATGGCCCGCTGCGCCCACTCGGCCTGCTGCTTGCTGAGCGTCACACCGAGGGCCTTGACCCCGTAGTGCTTGGCGGCGTGCATGACCATGCCGCCCCAGCCGCAGCCGACGTCGAGCAGCCGCATGCCCGGCTGGAGGCCGAGCTTGCGCGCCACCAGGTCGAACTTGGCGTACTGCGCCTCCTCAAGGGAGGAGGCGTCGCCGGGGAACACGGCGCAGGTGTAGGCCATGGACGGGCCGAGCACCCACTCGTAGAAGCGGTTGGAGACGTCGTAGTGGTGGTGGATGGCCTCGGCGTCGCGCTGCTTGGCGTGACGCGAGCCCAGCCGGGCCAGCCTGCTCTGCCGCATCTCCTGCGGAGGCGGCGGCACCCGCATGAGCAGCGGCTTGACGCCCAGCGCCCGGACCGCGGCGATCTTCTCGGGCGTGGTCAGGTCGTTGGTCGTGATGTTCCACATGCGATCGAGCAGGGTGTACATGTCGCCGTGGAGGTCCAGGTGCCCCGACACGTATGCCCTGGCCAGGCCCAGCTCGCCCGGCGCCTGCGCGAGGTAGGCCACCGCGATCGGGGACTTGACCTCCAGGCAGAGGTCGGCCCCGTCCGGCCCCGCCTTGCTCCCGTCGTACGCCCGGAAGGCGATCTTCGCCTCGGAGCCGACGATCTTCTCGAAGACGCTTGCAAGAGCCATCTCTCACCTTCCCCGCACACACTTGTCGTACAGGTCCAGCAGGCGCCCGTCCCGGTCGTATTCCCGCTTGACCGGCCAGTACGCGCTGCCGTTGTACAACTCCCAGAACTGCTCGCGGGCGTAGAAGGACGTCGAATAGAGCGACTTGTGCCCGTCGAGGTCGTGCACGGAGCTCTCGATGAGCCGGTTGTAGTAGCCGTCGAACCGTCCCCGCGGCAGCGGAACCATCCCCCAGAACCCGAAGTTCACGTACAGCCGGCCCGGCTCCAGGGGGTAGAGGGGCCAGCGGGACGAGGCCCGCAAGGGGCACATCCAGACCGGCGTCATGCCGACCTGGTCGTAGAAGAAGTCGAGGAACTCGGCGCCCCGCTCGGCCGGCACCTCGACGTCCTGGATGACCGACTCCTGCACGGGCCGGCCGGCCCAGCGGTCGATCCGCGCGGTCACGCCGTACCGGCGGTCGAGCGCGACGAGCCTGCGGTAGACGTCGGAGCGCATCCAGCGGCGCGGCATGAGCGAGCGCACGACGGGCTGCTGCACGCCGAAGGCGCGCGAGCACCAGAACCAGTCGGTGTCCCAGCGCCACAGATAGTCGCGGATCGTCAGCCAGTCGCGCTGGCGGTTGCGGATCGACTGGTAGTAGATGCGCATCCCGGTGTAGTCGGAGACGTACGGGGCGCGCTCGGCGAAGCGGCCGAGCGTGATGTACATCTCCTGCGGGGTGAAGAACACGCCGTCGATGAAGTCGACCGGCTCCCCCTCGTGCTCCATGCTCTCGCAGATCTCCTGCATGGCGAGCATGCACTTGTCCGCGTCGGTGAACGGCACGTGCGTGAGGCGGACGTACGGCTGGACCGGCTTGAGCCTGATCTTGATGCGCAGCGCGTAGCCGAGCGTGCCGTAGGAGTTCGGGAAGGAGCGGAACAGGTCGCGGTGCTCGTTGTCGTCGCGGGCCACGACGACGCGCCCGTCGCCGGTGAGGATCTCCAGCTCCTCCACCGACTCGTGCGGCAGCCCGTCGCGGAAGCTGGTGGACTCGATGCCGAGGCCGGTGACCGCGCCGCCGAGCGTGATGGTCTTGAGCTGCGGCACGACGTACGGCATGAGGCCGTGCGGGAGCGTGGCGTCGACCAGGTGCTCGTACGTGGTCATGCCCTGGACCTCGGCCGTCATCGTCTCCGGGTCGACACTGATGACCTCGTCCAGGTCGCGCGCGGACAGCTTGGCCGTCTTCTCCGAGTCGCGGAACCTGAAGAGGTTGGAGGTGGCCTTGGCCAGCCGGGGCGCCGCACCGCCGGGGATCTCCGCGTAGGATCGCTGGATCTGCTCTACTGCCCGTCGGTGTGTCGACATCGTCGTCGTCACCTCAAGCACCCCCTTTGAGCTGGTAGAGATCGTCCGTAAGAAAGTATCTCTCGCCTTGGATCTCGAACAGACCGGGGTCGTTAAAGACTCGAAAACTGTTCATCGCACCAGGTGGATCGCCGGTATTCGGGGCTAATGACCGAGCTTCCTGCTGATCGTCGGGGAAACACCGTTCAGCACGTTCGTCACCGGACGGCCGTCGAGGGCGGCCGTGAGGTTGGCGAGGACGGCCTCCAGCAGGCGGCCGGTGGACCCGGGGGTGACGCCGGCGACGTGCGGCGACAGCAGGACCTGGGGCAGCTCGCGCAGCGGGTCGCCGGCGGGCAGCGGCTCGGTCTCGAACACGTCGAGGGCCGCACCGCCGAGGTGCCCGTCGCGCAGCGCCCCGGCCAGGGCGTCCTGGTCGACGACGCCGCCGCGGGCCGCGTTGACCAGCAGGGCGCCGGGCTTCATGCGGCGGGCGTCGACGAGGCCGCGCGTCTCGTCGGCGAGCGCGATGACCACGACGAGCACGTCGGAGCCGGCCACCAGCGTCCGCAGGTCCACGTGGCCGGGCTCGTCGCGGGGCGTGCGCGTCCAGTACGACACCTCGCAGCCGAAGGCCCGGAACAGCCCGGCGCAGGCCGCCCCGATCGGGCCGAACCCCACGATGCCGACCCGCCTGCCGCCCAGCTCGCCCGGCTGGAGCGACTGCTGGGGCCAGCCGCCCGCGCGGACGGCGGCGTCGGCCTCGGCCAGCCGCCGCACCAGGGCGAGCGCGGCGGCGACGCACCATTCGGCGACGGCCACGGCGCTGACGCCCGCGGTGTTGGCCAGGGGGACGCCCGCGGCGGCCAGCGCGGCCGCGTCGTGGCCGTCGACCCCGACGGACGGCTGCTGCACGAACGCCAGCCGGGGCGCCGCCGCGACCGCCTCCGCGTCGAGCGCCAGCTCCGCCGTCCAGTCGCCGACCACGATCTCGGCATCCGGCAGGGCGGCCAGCAGCGCCGCGCGGTCACGGGAGGCGGGCACCCGCAGCTCCACCCGCCCGCCCAGCGGGGCCATCAGGCCGCGCAGCGCGTCCTCGGGGAGCGGGGGCAGGGCGAGGAGGTTCCAGGGCGTCATGCCCCCACGGTAAAGCTGCCGATCACCTGCCGCATCAGCCCGGCGTTGCGGGCCCACTGGGCCTCGGCGGTCGTCCACGACAGGATGTAGGTGGTGTCGCCGGCGGTGACCGCCCGCCGCAGCTCCCGGTACCGCACGCCCTCCCGGGCCCACGGCATGTCGGACGTGGGGCCCGCCGTGTAGACGAACTGCGACTCGACGGCCCTGACGCCGTGGTGCAGGACGGCCCGGCGGCCGGCGGCCCGCACGTCCGGTGCGCTCTGCCGGAGTATCTCCTCGGCGTCCTGGATGAGCTGGCCGGCGTCGCGCTGGACGTAGACGGTCTCGACGGCGAGGTGCGCGGCCCCGTCGCGGCGGGTCCACTCGGTGAGGGCCTCCTTGCGCGCGCCCCTCCAGCCGACCGGGCGGGCGATCGACCAGCCCTCGGGCGAGGTCCAGGCCCGCGTGACGGGGGCGGTGCGAGTGGGGGACGGCGTGGGCGTGGCGCTGGGGGTGGCGGTCGGGGTGGGTGTGGACGCGGTCGCGGTGGCGGTCGCGCTGGGCAGGGGGCTGGTGGCGGCGCGCTGGGCGATGTCGGAGGTGCCCTCGGCGGGGGGTACGAGGTTCAGGTAGGCGACCGTGCCGCCCGCGAGGACCAGCACCGCAGCGGCGGCCGCGGCCAGCAGCGTGCGGCTGGAGCGGCGGGGCACGGCCTCGTCCGGGACGTCCATGTCCGCCCCGGCGGGACGCAGGTTGACGACCTCGGCGAGCAGCCGGTCGGCCTCCTCGGCGCCCATCCGCTCGTGCGGCTCCTTGCGCAGCAGGCCCTTGAGGACCGGGTGCATCGCCGGCGGGATGCGGCGGTAGTCGGGCTCCTCGTTGAGCAGGGCGTTGAGCGTGGCCATCGGCTCGCCCCGCTCGAACGGCGAGCGGCCCACGAGCGTGGCGTACAGCGTCGCGCCGAGCGACCACAGGTCGGAGGGCGGCCCGGCCTCGGCGGCGCGCACCCGCTCCGGCGCGAGGAAGCTCGGTGACCCGGTGACCATGCCGGTGCTGGTCAGCGAGGAGTCGCCCTCGGCCGTGGCGATGCCGAAGTCGGTGAGCACGGCGCGGCCGTCGTCGGCGAGCAGGATGTTGCTCGGCTTGACGTCGCGGTGCAGGATCCCGGCCTCGTGCGCGGCGCGCAGGGCGGACAGCACCTGCCGGCCCACGTCGGCCGCCTGCCGGATGGGCAGCGCGCCCGTGGTGGCGACGACCTGCTCGACCGAGGGATGGCGGACCAGCTCCATGATGATCCAGGGGCGGCCGTCCTCCTCGACGACGTCGTAGACCGCGACGACCGACGGGTGGTTGAGCCGCGCCGCGGTCCGGGCCTCCCGGGCCGTCCTGAGGAGCTGACGCTCCTGGTCGGCGCGCGACAGCCCGTCGGGCAGCAGCACTTCCTTGATCGCGATCTGCCGGTTGAGCAGCGTGTCGCGACCCTCCCAGACGACTCCCATGCCGCCGCGGCCCAGCTCGCGGAGTAACTGGTAACGCCTGGCGATCAGCGGCGTGCTTTCCGAAACCATGTCCTACCCCTGTAGACCACCCGATCAGTGGGCAAGTTTCCCATACCTGACCTTGCTTCGTCGGAAGGTCGGAAAGGTGGCTTGCGACAGCTCGCCGAATGTTGTTCTACTGGGGTGTTCCGCAGACGTCGGGCGCGGCCGCGCCCATGGAGGAGAGTCCCATGTCCGAAGGCCGTCAGGGACCGCTCGCGGGTGTGCGCGTGCTGGAGCTCGCCGGGCTCGCCCCCGGGCCGTTCGCCGGCATGATGCTCGCCGACCACGGCGCCGAGGTGCTGCGGATCGACCGGGTGGCCGCCGTCTCGGACCTCCCGCGCGCCGACGTCATGGACCGCGGCAAGCGCACGATCGGGCTGGACCTCAAGTCGCCCGAGGGCGTGGCCGCGCTCAAGGAGCTGGCCCGGGGCGCGGACGCGGTCATCGAGGTGTTCCGGCCCGGCGTCGCCGAGCGGCTCGGCATCGGCCCCGCCGACCTGCACGCCGTCAACGAGCGGCTCGTCTACGGCCGGATGACCGGCTGGGGCCAGGACGGCCCCCTGGCCGCGACCGCCGGGCACGACATCGACTACATCGCCATCGCCGGCGTGCTGTCGCAGCTCGGCCGCGCGGACCAGCCGCCGACGCCGCCGGTCAACATCCTCGGGGACTTCGCGGGCGGGGGCCTCATGCTCGCCTACGGCATCCTGCTCGCCCTGGTCGAGCGTCAGCGCACCGGCAAGGGGCGGGTGATCGACGCCGCCATGGTGGACGGGGCCGCGCTGCTGTTCGCGATGTTCTACAACGCCGCGCAGAGCGGCTCCTGGGGGCCGCGCGGCACCAACCTGATCGACACCGGCGCCCCCATGTACGACACGTACGAGACGGCCGACGGAGGCCATCTCGCGGTGGGGGCCCTGGAGCCGAAGTTCTGGGAGGAGCTGCTGACCCGCATGGGCCTCGCCGGTGCCCCGGACCTGCCGGACCGCGGCGACCGGGCCCAGTGGCCGGCGCTCAGGGCCCGGCTGGCCGCGGAGTTCCGCAGGCGGACGCGGGCGGAGTGGGAGGCCGTCTTCGCGGGGTCGGACGCCTGCGTGTCGCCGGTGCTGTCGATGGCGGAGGCGGCCGGGCACCCGCACAACGTGGCACGCGGAACGTTCACCGAGGCCAACGGGGTCGTCCAGCCCGTGCCCGCGCCCCGCCTGCTCGGCGCGCCGGAGCCGGACCTGTCGCCGGCGACCCGGCTGGAGGACCTGTCGTCGTGGGGCATCCCGGCCGAGACCGCCGCCAAGCTGCGCGCCCAGGGCGTCCTGGCCTGACCCCCGGCCCTTGGCTAGATCGAGATGTAGAGGTCGGCCCCCTCCGGGTGGTGGACCTCCAGGTCCGTCGTGAACGCCCGGGCCGGGGCCGCCCCCGTGTCGGTGTGCGCCCACACCCGCTGCCACGCCTCCACGATCGCCTGCGGCATCGGCCCGCGCGCCTCGAAGCGCAGCGACTTCGCCGCCGGCACGCGCACCGCGACCATGCCCTCGGGCAGCCGCACCACCGTGCGGACCCCGGTGCCCACGATCTGCGTGTAGGCCCCGTTGTGATCGCTCTCGTAGTCGGTGAGCACGGCGTACAGGTTCTCGTCGATCCGTCCGGGCACGTGCGCGAACGCCCCCGGCGCGCCGGCCCGCCTCCACAGCGCGGGCAGGCTCGCCCTCGCCGGGTCCATCTCGTCGGCGTTCGTGGTGCGGATGGCGAAGCCGACGACGATCAGCTCGTCGCGGTCCGTGATCTCCACTGGGACCCTCCTCCCCCTCGGGTGTCCGGGCCGATCATAAGCCCCCGCGAACGGGGAAAACCCCTGGAAGGCCCTGTCACCGCATAAGATGGACGAACGTGAGATTTCTCAACGGCATCGAGCCGCACCACGACCTCACCTACAGCGACGTGTTCATGGTTCCGTCGCGCTCATCGGTCGGATCCCGGCTCGGGGTCGACCTGTCGACCTCCGACGGCACGGGCACGACCATCCCGATCGTCGTCGCCAACATGACCGCCGTCGCGGGCCGCCGGATGGCCGAGACCATCGCGCGGCGCGGCGGCGTCGCGGTGATCCCGCAGGACATCCCCATCGACGTCGTCGCGGACGTCGTCGACTGGGTGAAGAAGCGCGACCTCGTGCACGACACGCCGCTCACGCTCACCCCGCACGACACCGTCGGGGAGGCGCTGCAACTGCTGCCCAAGCGGGCGCACGGCGCGGTCATCGTCGTCGACTGGGACAACCGCCCGGTCGGCGTGGTCACCGACGCCGACTGCCAGGGCGTCGACATGTACACGCAGCTCTCGCAGGTGATGTCGAGCGAGCTGCTGACGCTGCCCGCCGGGCTGGAGCCGCGCGCCGCGTTCGAGCGGCTGCACGAGGGCCGCCACCGGCTGGCCCCGATCGTGGACGGCGACGGCCGGCTCCTCGGCATCCTGACCCGCACGGGCGCCCTGCGCGCCACGCTCTACAAGCCCGCGCTCGACGCCTCCGGCCGGCTGCGCGTGGCCGCCGCCGTGGGCGTCAACGGCGACGTCGCCGCCAGGGCCAAGGAGCTGATGGAGGCCGGGATCGACTGCCTGGTCGTGGACACCGCCCACGGCCACCAGGACAAGATGATCTCTGCGCTGCGGGCCGTGCGGGCGCTCGACCCGGGCGTGCCCGTGGCCGCCGGCAACGTCGTGACAGCCGAGGGCGTGCGCGACCTCGTCGAGGCCGGGGCCGACATCCTCAAGGTGGGCGTCGGGCCGGGCGCCATGTGCACGACCCGGATGATGACCGGTGTCGGCCGGCCGCAGTTCTCGGCGGTGCTCGAATGCTCCACCGAGGCGCGCCGGCTCGGCCGCCACGTGTGGGCCGACGGCGGCGTGCGCCACCCGCGCGACGTGGCCCTCGCCCTGGCCGCCGGCGCGGCCAACGTGATGATCGGCTCGTGGTTCGCCGGCACGTACGAGTCGCCCGGGGACACGCGCACCGACGCCGACGGGCGCAAGTACAAGGAGAACTTCGGCATGGCCTCCGCCCGCGCCGTGCGGCTGCGCACGGCCGAGGACAGCCCGTTCGACCGGGCCAGGAAGGCGCTGTTCGAGGAGGGCATCTCCACCTCGCGCATGTACCTGGACCCGCGCCGGCCGAGCGTGGAGGACCAGGTGGACGCGATCGTGGCGGGGCTGCGGTCAGCATGCACGTACGCGGGGGCCACGACGCTGGAGGAGTTCCACGAGCGGGCCGTGGTGGGCATCCAGGGCTCGTCCGGCTACGCGGAGGGCATGCCGCTGCACCAGAGCTGGTGATGTCCCGGGCCTCGGCTCCGCGCCGAGGCCCGCGACCAGTGTCGCGGTCACGGACCCGATCCCGCCACCGCGGGGCCGGAGAGATCCGTCGAGCGATCAGCAGTCTCGGTCGCCGAGGTCGAACTGACCGAGCTGGGTTCTGGAGGCGACGCCGAGCTTGGGAAATGCCTTGTGCAGGTGGTAGCCCACAGTGCGCGGGCTCAGGAAGAGCTGCGCGCCGATGTCGCGATTCGTGGCGCCCCGCGCGGCCAGCCGTACGATCTGCAGCTCCTGCGGAGTCAGCAGGCCGGCCGGGCCCGTCGCCCGCACGTCGCTGACCGCCTCTCCCGTGGCACGCAGCTCGGCGCGGGCACGGGTCGCCCAGGGGCCGGCGCCGGCGCGTTCGAATGTTTCCAGCGCCTGCCTGAGATGGATCCTGGCGTCGGCCTTGCGCCGGCCTCTGCGCAGCCATTCGCCGAACAGGAGTCTGGTGCGAGCTTCCTCGAACGGCCGTCCTCCGTTCAGGTGCAGGCTGATGGCCTCCGCGTAGCGGCTTTCCGTCTCCTCTTCCCCCACGGCGGTCAGCGCCCTGCAGCGCAGAGCGACCGCGCGTGCCCAGGGCTGCCTGGTGGCGGTGGCCCATTCCTCGAACCTGGCGAGCGGCGCCCGGGCCCGTTCGGCCTGCTCGCACCGGACCGCCGCTTCCACCAGGTCCGGCACGAAGAGGGTGGGCGTGAGCTGGTGGCGGACCGCGCCGGTGATGCCCGCCTCCAGCAGATCCCATGCTGCCTGAGTCCTGCCCTGCCCGAGGGCGAGCAGGCCCTCCGCCCAGACCGCCCAGGCGAGGCTCGACACGTTGCCGTGGTCGGTGGCGTGAGCACGGACGCGGCGCGTGAGTTGCTCGCAGGTCAGATCGTCGCCGGAGACAGCGGCGAGCCAGGCGAGTACGCCCTGGAGGTGATCGACCCGATGATGCTGCCCTGTGTCTTCGGCGATGCGCACGGCTTCGGCGGCCGACGCCTGCGCGTCCCGGAACCGGCCGAGATACAGCTGGCTGCTGGCCAGATTCTGCAGCGCGTGCGGCAGCCGGCCGATCATCGCCTGCGCCCGGCAGTCGTCGACCAGGCGGGCGGCCAGATCCATGGACGTCTCGTCGTCGCCCACCATGAAGGCCATCGACGCGATGATGAGCCGCTCCCCGGGTCCCGCAGGCGGGAACCGCCTGGCGTCGGCGAGTGCCGCGTGGATGCGGACCAGCCCGCGGGCGGCGTCGCCCGCCAGCAGGGCAGCCAGCCCGGTCATCCCGGAGATGACCGGATGGAGGGGGTGCCCCGATGGCAGGGCCAGGCCGTTGACGCGATCGACGGCCTGGCGCGCCAGTTCGGGCGCGCCGGCGAACCAGGCATCGCGTACGGCTTCGAGCAGCATGGACGCGGCCATGGTCGGGTCCGCGTCCGCGATGGGCGCGGCGGCGGCCGTGAGGATGCCGTGCGCGACGCGCGGTGAGCCCTGCTCGAATTCGACGGCCGCGCGTACCCCTGCGAGCCTGGCGCGCTCGCGCGGATCATCGGTGAGCCTGGCGGCGCGGTCGGCCAGCGCGCGGGACTGAAGGAGCTGACCGGCGTCCATCGCCGCCTCGGCGGCGCTGATCAGCCGGCGTACCCGGTGCCGCGGGTCGGGTGTGAGCTGCGCCGCGCGCCGGTAGGCCGCGGCCGTGGCGGCGTGGCCGCTTCTGCGCCTGGCCTGTTCTGCCGCGTGCTCCAGCTCGACGGCGACACCTTCGTCGGGTCCGGTGCAGGCGGCGGCGAGGTGCCAGGCTCGCGCGTCGCCGGTCTCGCCGATGGCGGCGGCCAGGGCCCGATGCGCGGCCAGGCGTCTGGTGAAGGGCGCTCCCTGGTAGGCGGCCGCCCTGATCAACGGGTGCCGGAAGGCGAGACCCTCGTCGACACGGATGAGCCCGGCCCGCTCCCCCGGCTCGACGGCGTCGGGGGCGACACCCATCCGCTGCGCGGCCCCGAGGATGACGGCGAGGTCGCCGGTGCTCTCCGCGGCGGCCACGAGCAGCAGGGTCTGGGCAGGCTCCGGCAGGGCGTGGATCTGCGTCTGGAATGCCTCCTGCATCCGGCCGGTGAGCGGTAGCGGGCCCAGATGGTAGGCCAGCGGGGCGACGTGTCCGGCCCGCTGGTCGAGCGTGAGCGCCGCGGGCAACTCGATGAGCGCGAGCGGGTTTCCGTCGCTCTCGGCGAGGATGCGGTCTCTGACGTGCGGCGCCAGCGTACCGGCGGCCTCGCCCAGCAGGGCGGCCGCAGCCTCCGGGCCGAGGCCGCCGAGCCGGGTCTCGGGCAGCCCGGACGGCCGGAATCCGTGGCTGCCGTCCCGCACCGCCAGGATCAGCGCCACCCCTTCCGCCTCCAGCCGCCTCGCGGCGAAGACGAGCGCGTCGGCCGAGGACCGATCCAGCCACTGGGCGTCGTCGACCAGGCACAGCAGAGGCCCGTCGCCGGCGAGCTCGGACAGCAGGGTCAGGGCGCCGAGACCGATGAGGAAGCGGTCGGCCGAGCTGGAAGGGGCCAGCCCGAAGGCTCCCCTGAGCGCGTCCGCCTGCGGAGCCGGGAGCCGGTCGAGGCGGTCGAGCCCGGAACGCAGCAGCAGGTGAAGCGCGGCGAACACCAGCTCGGTCTCGCTCTCGATGCCCACGCCGCGCAACGTCCGCATACCCATGGCGGACGCCTCCCGCGCCGCGTGATCGAGGAGCGCGGACTTACCGATTCCCGCCACGCCACGGAGCACCAGGACGCCGCTTCGGCCGTCCCGGGCCTCTGCCAGCAAACGGTCTATCTGTTCGATCTCGGCGTCGCGCCCGTACAACACGGGACGATCCTATTGATGCCGTGACGTATCCCGCCGTCGGGATGACCGGTCATGTGTCAGATTCCGGGCAGATGGCGTGGCTCTAGCGTCATCGGCATGGATCTTCCCCTCTACTCCCTGGCGGAACGGGACCGGCGCTGGGACCTCGCCCGCGAGCTCATGGATGCCGAGAACGTCGACGCGCTCGTCGTCTACGGCGGGCGGGACAACAGCGGGCCGGGGGAGTGGGCGCCCGATGTGTTCTTCACCAACGACCGTCCCGGCGCGATCGTCGTCTTTCCGCGCGCCGACGAGCCCCTCGCGCTGGTCCGCTCCCCTGCGCACATCGGCGACCACCTCAAGGCGAGCGCGTGCGGCGACGCGGTGTGGATCAGGCCGGAGAACGTGCTCGTCGCCAAGCACGCGGAGGGTGTGGCCGAGGTGCTGCACGCGCACGGGCTCACCAGGTCGGCGGTCGGCGTGCTCGGTCTGGAGCCCTGGCCGCCCTTCCACGCCGATCCGCTCATGCCGTACACGTTGTGGGCGTCGGTGCTCCAGCAGCTCCCCCAGCTCACCTTCAAGTCCGTGGACGCGGGGTTCGTGACGCGCGCGCTGGTCCAGTCGGCCGAGGAGCTCGCGGTGATCGGCCACGCGGCCGCCATGGGCGAGGCGATGGCGGGGGCCATGCTGCGGGCGGTACGGCCTGGCGTGAGCGAGGCGTCGGTGTACGCGGCCGGCATGGCCGAATCAATGCGCCGGGGCGCCGGGGCGCCGGGCATGTCGATCGCATCGGGCAAGGAGTTCGTCTCGTGCGGCCCGCCCGCGTGGTCGTACCGGCCGCAGGCGCCGCGCGTGATCGAGGACGGCGACCTGGTCCTGGCCGAGATCTCCTGCTCATACGGCATGCGCGAGACCCGGCAACGGGTGGCCATCGCCGTCGGAGACATCCATCCCGAGCTGGAGTCGGCGGCGAAGACGGCCCGCGCCTCCTATGAGGCGGGGCTGGCGGTCCTGCGTGCGGGGCACACGTTCGGCCAGGTCGTGGCCGCGATGAAGCAGCCGCTCCAGGAAACGGGCGGCTGGTACGCGCACTCGCTCGTCCACGCCGTCAATCCGTGCGGGCCGGTATGCGGATCCGGCGCCAGGCTCGGCCTGCTGCCGGAGACCGCGCGCTACGGGCTGCTCGCCGAGCAGCCCACCATCGGCTCCGACCTGCCCCTCAGCCGCGGGATGACCTTCGTCCTGGCGCCCACCTGCGCCTACGGCCGTCGCCTGGCCGGCCTCGGCGGCACCGTCGTGGTCGGCGAGGACGCACCGATCGAGCTCAACACCATCACCACTCACCTCATGAGGAGCAACTGATGACACGCCACCGATCCACTGCCGCCGCCGGCGTCATGGCCGTCACCCTGATCGCGTTGTTCGCCTACCTGTCACCCGGGGCGGCCCTGTGGCTGACCTTCATCCCGGCCATGGTGATCGCCTACGGCTGCCACCTCGCCACCACCAACCGCCGGCTGCCCGACGCCTCCCGGGTGCTGCCGATCTACCTCATCGGGCTCGCCTGGCAGTTCCTGCACTTCGGAGAGGAGTTCATGAACGGGTTCAACGAGCGCTGGCCGACCGAGGTCTTCGGCGCGCAGGCCATGTCACTCCCCCTGTTCGTCTGGATCAACATGATCTCGTACGCGGCCTTCGCCATGGGTGCGCTCGCGATCTACCGCGGCTGGCGGGTGCCACTGCTCATCGCCTGGTTCTTCGCGATCATGGGGGCGATGGGCAATGCGATCGGTCACCCGATCTACGACCTGGTCTCGGGTGATCTCGCCTTTCCCGGCATCGTCACCTCGCTCGGCTACTGGGTCATCGGCCCGATCCTGGTGTACCGGCTCTGGACGGCCTCGCGTCCGCAGGCGGTCTCCCCTCCTGACGCCCGGCCGGTAGCCGCCTCCATGTGATCAGCCGCCGCGCAGCCAGTCGATCGTTCACTCAAGAGACAGTTCAGTCGATGAAAGGCAACCACGATGTCCATCTCACACATTCCTGAGCGCGAGATCGCCGAGCGGCCCCAGGGCTACGGCGGCCCGAACCTGTCACCGGTGGGTCTGGAGCTGGAGCCGTACGAGCTCACGCAGGGGGTATGGGCGCTCATGGCCAACGTGCCCCCGAAGGACAACAACGGGGTGGTCGCGGGGCGGGACAGCGCACTGGTGATCGACGCCGGGATCACCGCCGACGTGTCGGCCAGGATCCAGACCGCCGTCGCCGGCCTCAGCGACCGGCCGCTTCGCTACCTGGTCAACACGACTTATCACGGCGACCACACCTTCGGCAACGCCGCGTTCCCCGACGAGGTCGTGATCGTCTCGTCCAGGGCCAACCGGGCGAACATGACTGACCTGGCCTACGAGAAGCGGACCCGGTCGGCCAACATGTACGGCGACGCCGCTCTGCTTGACGAGATCACCTTCTGGCGCAGGCCGGATCTGACCTTCGACTCCTACGCCGAGATCGACCTGGGCGGACGCGTCGTCCAGCTCCATCACTTCGGACCGGGCAACGGCCCGGGCGACACCATCGTGTATGTGCCCGACGCCCGCACCGCCTGGACCGGCAACTTCCTCTGCCATGCCGGCACGGCGCACATGCTGCTCCAGGGAGGCCCCGAGCCGTACCTGGGCTCGCTGCGCAGGATGCGCGAGGCTCTGCCCGAGCTGGAGACCATCGTCCCCGGCCACGGCCCGATGGGCGACGGGCCGGCGGCGGTGGAGGCCCTCATCGGCTACCTGGAGCGGCTGCACGACGAGGTCCAGGCGAATGTGGAGGCGGGTCACAGCCTGGAGGAGACACTCGCGGCCTGCACCGACCCCTGGGCCGAAGCCCTCGACCCCGGGCTGTCAGCCGCCCTCGCCCGCTACCCGCTGCCGCGGGAGGCCGCACAGCAGGGCATGCTCGCCCTCTGCCGCGACCTGCACCGCCTCAACATCCTGGCCACCTACCGCCTCTACGGGAGCCGGTAAGCGCTCGGCCGTCCCAGGCCCACAGGCATCAGGACGTAAGCGGGCAGCGAGCGGCCCACAGCCGGGCGGAGACAGCCGGGCGGAGGGCGCGGACCGGACATCAGGCCACGGCTCAGCCGATGCGGCGCCAGCCGCCGGCGGCGTGGATGCCGCCGTCCACGTGGAGCGTCGTGCCGGTGACGAAGCGGGCCAGGTCGCCCGCCAGGAACACCGCGGCCGCCGCCGCGTCGGCGGGCTCGCCCAGGCGGCCGAGGGGCGGCAGCCGTACGGGCTCGAACGGCGGCGTGCCGGGGCGGGCCGGCCGGCCGGGCCGGCCGGTGCGGACGGTCTCGCGCATGGCCAGCTCGCCCTCCGTGGGCAGGGCGTCGGGCGCGATGGCGTTGACGCGGACGCCCCGGGGCGCCAGCTCCAGGGCGAGCGACCTGGTCAGGCTCTCCACCGCCGCCTTCATCGCCGCGTAGATCGCGAATCCCGGCGCCGCCTGGTGCGCCTCGCTGGACGTCACGTTGATGATCGACGCCCCCTCGCCCATCATCGGCAGCAACCGCCGGATCATGGCGGTGACCTGGGTGAAGTTCTCCTCGATGAGGGTGCGCTCGCCGCGCTCGGACGTGCCGGTGAACGGGGCGTGGAACGTGCCGCCCGCGTTGTTGACCAGGATGTCCACCCTCCCCCACCGCTCACGTACGGCGCCGGCGAACACCTCGGCGGACACCGGGTCGCGCACGTCCAGCGTCATCGCGAGGTCGCCGCCGGGCGGCGTGACGCGGTCGCACACCGCCACCTCCGCGCCGAACGCCGCGAACGCCTCGGCGATCGCGCGGCCCAGCCCGCGCGCCGCGCCGGTCACCACGGCGACGCGCCCGGTGAGCAGGATCCCGTCGGGTGAAAGGGCGGCCATGGACGTCGACGATATCCCGAGCACATAGAGTCGTCGGGTTGTCCGTTCACAAGGTCAACACCAGCATCAGCCATCGTCAACAGGAGCACTTCGTGGCACTCGAGAAGCCGGAAATCGACTTCCCGGAGGGCGAGCCGCCCGCCGACCTGGAGATCGTCGACATCGTCGAGGGGGACGGCCCCGAGGCCAAGCCCGGCCAGAACGTCAGCGTCCACTACGTGGGCGTCGCCTTCTCGACCGGTGAGGAGTTCGACGCGTCGTGGAACCGCGGCCAGGCGTTCGAGTTCCCGCTGGGCGGCGGCCGGGTCATCGCCGGCTGGGACCGCGGGGTCGCGGGCATGAAGGTGGGCGGACGGCGCAAGCTCGTCATCCCGCCGCACCTCGGTTACGGGAACAGCGGCGCCGGCAGCCGTATCAAGCCGGGAGAGACGCTCATCTTCGTGGTGGATCTCCTGGGCGTGCGCTAGCCGTCGCGGGCAGGCGGGCCGGCCGGGTCTCCCAGGGCCCGGCCGGCCCGCTTCGCGACTGAATCGATGCACCCCGAGGTGGGGAAATGTCGGTGTCGTGGGGCACCATAGGCGATGTGCTACTGATCGACGTGGTGCGGGTCTCGGAGGCGGTGACGCGGACATCGGCGCGCCTGGGCAAGATCGGCCACCTGGCCGAGCTGCTCGGCAGGGTGGGCCCCGGCGAGGCGGAGATCGCGATCTCCTACCTGTCCGGCGAGCTGCCCCAACGCCAGATCGGTGTCGGCTGGCGCACCCTCCAGGACCTGCCGCAGCCCAAGCTCGCCGCCACGGCCACACTGGCCGGCGTCGACACGCGGCTGAGCGCGATCAAGGGCGTGTCCGGGCAGGGCTCGCAGGCCGCCCGCAAGGCGCTGGTCGACGAGCTGTTCGCGGGGCTGACGAGCCAGGAGCAGGCGTTCATGCTGCGGCTGCTCAGCGGTGAGCTGCGGCAGGGCGCCCTCGACGGCGTGATGATCGAGGCGGTCGCCAAGGCGTCCGGCGCGCCCTCGGCCGACGTGCGGCGGGCGCTGACGCTGCGCGGCTCGCTGCCCGCCGTGGGGGCGGCCGCGCTGGCGGGCGGGACCGAGACGCTGCGGGAGTTCCGGCTGGAGGTGGGGCGCGCGGTGTCGCCCATGCTGGCCGGCAGCGCGCCCAACGTCGCCGCCGCCCTGGCCAAGGCGGGCGCGCCCGCCGCGCTGGAGTGGAAGCTCGACGGCATACGCGTGCAGGCGCACCGGTCGGGCTCGGACGTCAAGGTGTTCACCCGCACGCTCGACGACATCACCCCGCAGGTTCCGGAGCTGGTCGAGGCCGTGCTGGGCCTCCCGGTGGACGACGTGGTGCTCGACGGCGAGGTGATCGCGCTGCGCCCCGACGGGCGGCCGCACCCGTTCCAGGTGACCGCGAGCCGGGCCACGAGCAAGCTCGACGTGGCGCGGCTGGCCGAGCGGACGCCGCTGAGCGTGTTCTTCTTCGACGCGCTGCGGGTCGGCGGCGAGGACCTGCTCGACCTGCCGTACGAGCGCAGGCAGGAGGCGCTGAGCGGCACGGTCCCGCCGGCGCTGCTCACGCCCCGCCTGGTCACGGGCGACGTGGCCGAGGCGGAGCGGTTCTTCGCCGACGTGGTCAGGGCCGGGCACGAGGGCCTGGTCGTCAAGTCGCTCACCTCCCCGTACGCCGCGGGCCGCCGGGGCGCGGGGTGGGTGAAGGTGAAGCCGCGGCACACGCTCGACCTCGTCGTCCTGGCCGCCGAGTGGGGGCACGGGCGGCGCCAGGGCAAGCTGTCCAACCTGCACCTGGGGGCCCGCGACCCGGAGGGCGGGTTCGTGATGCTCGGCAAGACGTTCAAGGGGCTGACCGACGAGCTGCTGGCCTGGCAGACGGAGCGGTTCCTGGAGCTGGCGGAGGGGCCGACCGACGACTGGACGGTGACGTTGCGGCCCGAGCTGGTGGTGGAGATCGCCTTCGACGGGGTGCAGCGCTCGCCCCGCTACCCGGGCGGCATGGCCCTGCGCTTCGCCCGCGTGCTGCGCTACCGCCCCGACAAGCGGGCCCAGGACGCCGACACGGTGGAGACGGTCCGCTCGCTCATGCTGTGACACGCGGGGCCGCGGCCGTCACCAGCCGCTTGATCAAGAGGCGGCAAGAAACCATCAACGCCTCAAATGATCAAATATCGGTCTAACTGCGAATACGCGGCGATCATCCCACCAAAGAGCGCCATTTTGCGATCTTTATTACAGAGTGGGATATATCACTCACCATCACATTAACTTGCCTTTACCTGCCCGCGGTCGCATATGTTCGTCCACGCCGCCGGGGCTCGCCGCCCCGCCCGCGGGATCGGCCGACGTGCGCCCCCTTCATCCTCCCCGTCTCTGGCCTTTCCCTGTCCTGTCCCCTAGCTAGGACTGTGGTTTTCCTTGGGCCAGCATTCGCAGAAGCCGTTCCACGACCGCCCCCTGAGCCGCCTGACGGCTCCCGGCAAACGCCGCTGGACCACCGTGGCCGCCGGCGCAGCCCTCCTGGCAGCCGCGTCCACCACCGCCTGGGCCGGCGTCTCCGACGACGAGCCGCCCACCGCCGCGGCGCTCGCCTCGAACCCCTCCCCCGCCTCGGCAGCGGCCACCACAGCCGCTCCCAGCCCGCCGGCTCCCAGCCCGGCCGCCACGGCACCGTCCGTCCCGGCCTCTTCCCCCACCGCCGCGGCCAAGCCCCCGGCTCCCGCCAAGCCGAAGCCGGCCGCCGCCCCGGTCGCCGCGGCCAAGGTCAAGACCGTCAGAACCAAGACCGTCAGGGCCAAGAGCACCAAGAGCAAGACGAAGAGCAAGGTCCTGTCGAGGGGGACGTGCGGCGCCTCCTACTACGACGAGGGCCAGATGACGGCCAGCGGCGAGCGATTCAACCCGTCGGCGATGACCGCGGCCCACAAGACGCTCCCCCTGGGCAGCCGCGTCCGGGTCATCAATCCCCGCAACGGCGACTCGGTCACGGTCCGCATCAACGACCGCGGCCCGTACGTGGGCGGCCGCTGCCTCGACCTGTCCCGCGCCGCCTTCGCCGCCATCGGCAGCACCGGAGCGGGCGTGATGCGCGTCACCTACGAGGTCCTGGCGCGCTGACACCGGGATCACCCGCCCCCCGCACCCCCCACCGCCCCGGACGCGCGGGCTACTTCACCATGCGCAGCGTCAGCGGGTAGCGGAACGCGTTCTCCGACAGGGCCGAGATGCCGCCGACGATCGAGAGCACGAACGCCACCACCCAGATCACCGGTACGAGCACGATGCCGACGAACGTGAGCGGGAGCAGGATCGTCGCCCCCACCAGCGTGAGCTGGAAGTTCAGCGCCTCCACCGCGTGGCGGCGGATGTAGGGGGACGTCTTGCCGGCCGTGAGCATGAGGATGAGCGGCCCGACGACGGGGAAGCCGACCAGCGCGAGCAGGTGGGCGGCCGAGGCGCCGAACCGTTCGGCGCCGTCGGCCGGCCCCTCCCGGCGCACCGGCGCGGGCGGCGGCACCAGCGCGGGGATGGCCTGCGTGCCGTACAGCTCGGTCATGATGGGCATCAGGTCGCCGTGCGTGCGCGCGGTCATCGCCCGCTCCAGGCGGTCGTCGAACTCGAACTTGTCGAACCGCCCCTCCGCGTAGGCCGTCTTGACGTGCTCGACGACGTGTTCACGGTCCTGGTGGGTGACGCGCAGGTGTGCCTGCGGCACCTGCCCCGGGCCCGGGGGTGTGGGGACCCCAGCCATGGCAACCATGCCTCTCCTTCGGTCGAGCTGTCACTGCCCATACTGCTTCATGCGGGATTTGCTGACCATCAGGAAAATCCCGGAGGCATCCCCTAGATCAGCCCCGACGCGCCGGTCGCTTCGACGGTATAAAAAGGATCCATGAGATGGCGAGACCGCTATGGCATCCGGCGGCTGCGCGGTTCCAGGATCGCGAAATTCGACCGCGAGGCGACGGACGCCGACATCGAGGCGCTCATCGCCTTCGCCAGGTCGCGGCGGGGCGTCGAGTTCTACGTGGAGCCCGAGACGTTCGCCACCGACACGACGGCCGTCGCGGTGGCCGACGACGGCGAGTGGACACGGCGCCGGGTCGGCTCTCCGGGAGTGATCCACAAGGTGGCCCGTGATCTCGCCCTCCCGGTGTACGACGTCCAGCTCACCGGCTATCCGGCGCGGATGAGGGCGTACAACGAGCGTCGCCGTCGCGAGCAGGACGGGGTCTGAGCTTTTCGCACATACCGTTTTTGCGCCTTTTGTCGTAAATGACGTGTTTAGTGCTTCTCATACTGAAAAGCGGTCCGCGGTGCGCGGCCTTCGCTCGCCGGGCGGAAGCAGGAGCACCTCCAGCGCCCTGGCGCAGGCCCGCGCGTGCGTGACGAACCAGCCGATCCGCGCGTCGCTCATCACCTGCGGCGTGGAGCGCACCGCGAGCGCGTACCGAACATGGCTGAGCCGGTCGAGCACCGGCACCGCGATGGTCCGGACCCCGTCGTAGGACTCCCCGTCGTTCAGGGCGTACCCGGCCTCACGGACCCTGTCCAGCTCGGCGCGCAGCTCGACGTGGTCCACGATCGTCCGGTCGGTCAGGGCCGGCAGCGGGCCGAGCGCCTCCAGGTCCACCTTCCGCTCCGGGGCCCAGGCGAGCAGCACCTTGCCCAGCGCCGTGGAGTGCAGCGGCCGGCGCAGGCCGGCGCCGCTGTCGGGATCGAGCGAGCCGCCGCTCAGGATGACCGCGTACCTGTCGTTGCGCACGGCGAGGTCCACGGTCGCGGACGTGACGCGGGCCAGCTCGGCGAGCTCGGGCGTGATCCGGTGCAGCCCGCGCCGGTGGAAGGAGAGCTGCCCCAGCTCGATGATCGACGGACCGAGACGGTAACGGCCGGTCCGCGCCTCCTGCTCCAGGAAGCCCGCGCCGGTGAGGGTTCTGGCCAGGCGGTGCGCGGTGGAGGTCGGCAGCTCCATCCGGCGTGACAGGTCGGACAGGCTGAGGGAGGCGTCCCCTCCGCCGAAGCAGTCGAGCATGCCGATCGCCCTGCGGACGGCCTGGACGCCGCCATCTGCTGCCATGCGGGAAACTCCGGTTTCCGAGTAGGGAGAGCCAGGACCAGGTGGGGGCCGGTCCGGCGGGGAGGGCTTCCCGCATCGCGGGACATACTTTGCATTTCCTACCAATTTACTAGCAAACTCTCCGGCATGAGCACAGCCGCACTCGACACCCTCTGGTTCACCCGCTGTCCCGTTCCGACCGCGACGGGCATCGCGGCGGACCAGGGCTGGCTGGCCGCGGAGTTCGCCGCCGACGGGATCGCGGTCCGGTCCCTGCAGGACGACTCGCCGGGCGTCCCCCGTGAGACGCACTACACCCACGCCCTGACCGGCCTGTTCCGCGAGGGCGGCAACGTGCCCGCGCTGTGGGCGCGCTCGCGCGGCGAGGCCACCCGGCTCATCGGTCTCACCTGGATCGAGGAGCGGCAGGCCGTCCTGGTGCGCGGCGGCACCGCCCTGGAGAGCGCCGAGCAGCTCAAGGGCCTGCGCCTGGCCGTCCCCCGGCACCGCATCGCGATCGACTTCTGGCGGGCCATGGCCCTGCACGGCTTCCACGGCGCCCTCTCCCTGGCCGGGCTCGGCCTCGGCGACGCCGAGCTGATCGACGTCGAGGCCGAGCCGGGCGGCGGCCAGTGGGAGGCCGAGCTGGCCGCGCTGGCCCGTGGCGAGGTGGACGCGGTCTACGTCAAGGGCGCGCTCGCCGTCGAGGCCGCCCTGCGCCACGGCGCGGAGGTGGGGATCGACCTCGACGCCGTCCAGGACCGGCGGGTCAGGGTCAACAACGGCACACCTCGCCCGATCACCGTGCACCAGCGTCTCCTGGACGAGCACCCCGAGGTGGTCACCCGCTTCCTGGGCGTGCTGCTGCGCGCCGCGGGCTGGGCCGCGGAGCACCCGGCTGAGGTGGCGAGGATCCTCGGCGCGGAGACGGGCGCGGGCGCGGCCGGCGTGGCCGCCGCCTACGTCCCCGGCGCCTCGCTCCACCTCGACCTGTCCGCGGAGCGCCTCGACCTGCTGGCCCGGCAGGAGCGTTTCCTGCGTGACCACGGCTTCCTCGCATCGCCCGTGGACGTCGCGGCCTGGGCCGATCACACCCCTCTGCAAGGAGTCACCCATGCGTAAGCTGCTGCTCGCCGTCCCCCTGCTCCTCCTGGCGGCCGCCTGCGGGGGCACGGGAGCCGCGGCCGGCCAGGAGCAGGTGGTCGTCAGGATGGCGGACCCCGGCAACAGCGGCTTCCTGGCCGTCGCGAAGAAGGACGGCAGCCTGGACGCCGCGCTGGCCAAGGTCAACGCCAAGGTGAAGTGGGCCGGCGACTTCCCCGTGTTCGCGCCCGCCGCCCAGGCGATCAACGCCGGCTCGCTCGACGTCGCCACCGGCTCGATCACGTCCGGGGTCACCGCGCTGGCCGTCAAGCCCAGCTTCAAGATCTTCGCCACCGTGCCGCCCGACCTGGCGGGCGAGGGCATCGTGGTCAAGAACGGCTCGCCGATCAAGTCGGTCGCCGACCTGGCCGGGCGCAGCGTGGCCGTCGGGCACGGCGGCACCAGCGAGTACCTGCTGCTCAAGGCACTGCAGACGTTCGACGTGCCCGTGGACAAGGTCAAGCGGGTCTACCTGCAGCCGCCGCAGACCGCGCCGGTCTTCGGCTCGGGCAAGGTGGACGCCTGGTCGACGTTCTCGACCTTCCTCATCCCCGCCGTGACCGACCTGGACGCCCGTGTCCTGGCCGACGGCGAGGCGATCAAGTCCGACAACTACGTCATCTACGTCGCCGCCAACACGCTGCTCCAGGAGCACCCGGAGGTGGTCAAGGCCCTGTTCTCGTTCCTTCGCGAGGGCAGCGCCAAGGAGATCGCCGACCCGGCGGCGTACCTGAACGTCTTCACCCAGGCGGGCCCGCAGGCCGTTCAGGGGGCGCAGAAGGACCTGGTGGTCGACATCCAGAGGAAGGGCAAGCCCGCCCAGGCCGTCACCCCCACCGAGATAGCGAAATATCAGGACGTCGCGACCTTCTTCTACGACCAGAAGGTGCTCACCGCACCCCTGGACGTCTCCCAGCACGTCGTGGACGTCACCACGCTCGGGAACGCCAAGCCATGAGCACCGTCCCCCGTCACCACGAAGCCGTGAGCCCCGCCTCCACGCCCACCGTCGAGGGGCTCGTCGCCCCGAACCCGCCCCGCTCCACCGGCCGCCATCCCGCGGTGACGCTCGCACTGCGGGCCATCGGCCCCGTGCTGCTGCTCGCCGCCTGGTACGCGGCCACCGCCTCCGGCGTCCTCACCGAGGACGTGCTCGCCGGCCCGCAGGACGTCGCCGCCACCTTCGGCGAGCTGTGGGCCGACGGCCAGCTCCCCGAGGCGCTGCGCGTCTCGGTCACCCGGGCGGGCCTCGGCCTGGTGCTCGGCGCCTCCACCGGGCTGGTCCTCGGCGTGCTCGCCGGCTTCACCCGGCTCGGCGAGGAGCTGGTCGACTCCTCGATGCAGGCGCTGCGCGCGATCCCGTTCCTGGCGCTGACCTCGCTGTTCATCGTCTGGTTCGGCATCGAGGAGGCGTCCAAGATCCTGCTGATCGGCGTCGCCTGCACCTTCCCGATGTACGTCAACGTCTCCAGCGGGGTGCGCAACGTGGACCGCAAGGTCGTCGAGGCGGCCCGCTCGTTCGGGCTCGGCCGCCTGGCGATCGCCCGCGAGGTCGTGCTGCCGGGCGCGCTGCCGTCGATCTTCGCCGGGTTGCGCCTGTCCACCACGCTCAGCGTGATCGCGCTCATCGCCGCCGAGGAGATCAACGTGACGGCCGGGCTCGGTTACCTCATGGCCAGGGCCACCGACTACCTGCGCACCGACATCCTGGCGCTGTGCGTGCTGCTGTACGCGGTGATCGGGCTGCTGGCCGACCTGACGCTGCGGGTGGCCGAGCGGGCGGCGATGCCCTGGCGCAAGGCGGTGACGATCCGATGAGCCTGGCCGTACGGACCAGAGGGCTGCGCAAGGTCTTCGGCGAGCGGGCCGTACTCGACGGGGTGGACCTGGACGTGCGGCGCGGGGAGTTCCTGGCGCTGCTGGGTGCGAGCGGCACCGGCAAGACCACGCTGCTGCGCGTCCTCGCCGGACTGGACGCCGCCACCGGCGGGACGGTGCTCGTGCCGCCGGTGCGCACGGTCGTCTTCCAGGAGCCGCGGCTCATCCCCTCCAAGCGCGCCCTCGCCAACGTGATCATCGGGCAGGGCCGCGCCGCCCGCGCCAAGGGGCTGGCGGCCCTGGCCGAGGTGGGCCTGAGCGGGCACGCCGACGCCTGGCCCGCGACGCTGTCCGGCGGCGAGGCCCAGCGGGTCGCGCTGGCCAGGGCCCTGGTACGCGAGCCGGAGCTGCTCCTCCTCGACGAGCCGTTCGCCGCTCTCGACGCCCTCACCCGCCTGCACATGCAGGACCTGATCGCCGAGCTGTGCGCCCGGCACCGGCCCGCCGTGGTGCTGGTCACGCACGACGTGGAGGAGGCGATCCTGCTGGCCGACCGGATCGCGGTGCTGCGCGAGGGCAGGTTCGTCACGGACCTGCGGGTCGGCCTCGACCGGCCGCGGGACCGTACCGACCACGACTTCGTCGAGCTGCGCCGCCGGCTCCTCGCGGACCTGGGCGTGGACACGCACGTCGGGGCGGACACGCACACCGGAGTCGCGCCATGACGCGCTGGATCGACGAGAACGCCCCCGTGCTGACCGGGCTCGCCGACCGGATCTGGGCCTACGCCGAGCCGTCGCTGCGCGAGTGGCGCTCGGCTCTGGCCACCGCCGAGCTGCTGCGCGCGCACGACTTCACGATCGAGTGGGGCACGGCCGGCCTGCCCGCCGCGTTCGTCGCCACTCACGGCGACACCGGCCCCGTGCTCGGCTTCAACGTCGAGTACGACGCCCTGCCAGGCCTGTCGCAGCGCGCCGGCGTCCCCCGCCACGAGCCCGTCGTCTTCGACGGCGACGAGTACGCGCCCGCCTACGGCCTCGGCCACGGGTGCGGGCACAACGCCCTGGCGGCGGCTTCGGCAGGCGCGGCCATCGCCGCCGCCAGGGCTCTGCGTGGCCGGGCGACGGTCAAGGTGTTCGCCTCCACCGGCGAGGAGCAGCTCGTCGGCAAGGCGTACGCGGTGCGCGACGGCGCGTACGACGGGCTCGACGCGTTCCTCGACTGGCATCCCGCGCCCGTCACCGCGACGGGCTGGGACGTGACCAGCGCGCTGTACTCGTCCACGTTCTCCTTCCTCGGCTCCCCCGGCCACGGCTCGAACCCGCTGGGCACCCGCAGCGGCCTGGACGGCGCCCTGCTGCTGGCGGGCATGGTCGAGCGGCTGCGCGCGGGCAACGTCTCCCCGTCCGGCCGGATCAGCTACACGATCGGCGGGGGCGGCGCGCCCAACGTCACCCCCGACCTGCAGACGGTGTGGGTCTACGTCCGCGAGTCCACCCACGCCGCGGCGAAGACGCTCCACGACAAGGTCGTGGCCTGCGCCGGTGCCGCCGCGACGGCCAGTCAGACCCGGCTGGAGCACCGCCTGGTCACCGCGATCCGGCAGGGACTCGGCAACAGGGCGGGCGCGGAGCTGCTGCACCACACGATGAGCGACCTCGGCCCGCCCGCGTTCACCGACGCCGACCAGGAGTTCGCGGTGCGGCTGCAGGAGGAGATCGGCAGGCCGCGCTCGGGCCTCGCGACCGGGATTCTGCCGCTGCGCCCGCCCGCGGAGCCGAGCCTGGGCGGGCCGTCCAGCGACACCTCGGAGGTGAGCTGGACGGCGCCGCACCTCAGCCTGACCGCCGCCGTGGTCCCGCTCGGCGTGCCGCTGCACTCGTGGGCGGCCACGGCCTCCACCGGCACCCCGATCGCCCACGCCGGACTGCTGGCCGCGGCCCGGTACCTGGCTGCGGCGGCCGTCACGCTGGTCGAGCAGCCGGAGACGCTCGCGGCGGTCAAGCAGGAGTTCGACGGCCGCGAGCGCGGACCCGGCCCGCTGCCGGCGCACGCCGAGCCTCCGCGTCCGCTGCCACCGGCCGAGTTCCTCGAAGAGACGGGCCAGTCGGCGCTGCCTCCCAGGACGCCGCCCGTTTCCGCTGAACCCCTAGGAAAGATCTGACATGACCGTCTTGTTCATCTCGGGCAGCCCGTCCGCCGCCTCGCGGACCGGCCGGCTGCTCGACCACCTGGCCGGGCGGCTGGAGCGGCCCGCCGAGATCCTGCGCCTGCGTGACCTGCCCGCCGACGCCCTGCTGCGCGGCGACGCCGTCCATCCGGAGCTGGAGGAGGCCGCGCGCCTGGTGGCCGCGGCCGCAGTGATCGTCGTCGCGACCCCCATCTACAAGGCCGCCTACACCGGCCTGCTGAAGGCGTTCCTGGACGTCCTGCCGCAGGGGGCCTTCTCCGGCAAGACGGTGGTGCCGGTGGCCACGGGCGGGACGGTCGCGCACCTGCTCGCCGTGGACTACGCCCTGCGGCCGGTGCTGAGCGTGCTGGGCGCGCGGCACGTCACGCGGGGCCTGTTCGTCCTGGACACCCAGATCGAGCCCTTCGCCGAGGAACTGCGCCCGCGTATCGACGCGCTCCTGGACGAGCTGCCCCTGGCGGCGGTGGCGTGATGGCCCGTTTCCACGTGATCCTGCCGACCAGAGGCGTCGTCCGGGCGGAGCTGCCGGCCTTCGTCACCGACGTGCGGCCCGCCGCCTCCGACCCGGCCGGGCGCGCCGCCGTGGCCGCCGACCTGGCC
>NZ_JBEXDT010000098.1:0-32495 GCF_040605905.1 Nonomuraea sp. NPDC005501
GTGCGCGCCGCGGTGGCGGCGTCCGACGGCGCGCACGAAGGCACGAGTGCGCGGGGTCAGCAGCCTCTCCCCCGCTCCGGCCACCGCCAGCAACGTGGCGTACGCGCGACCGGCCGGCGTCCCCGCCGCCCAGTCCGGCTCCGGGCCCGCCGGGAGCCCGTCGAGCGTCGCGAGGCTCTCGCCCGGCGTCAGCCGCCTGCGCACGGTACGGGCCATCGCCCGGCCGCCGGCGCTGCGCACCAGGCGCGACTTCTGCAGGCCCCAGGGCAGCAGATCCTCGGTGATCAACGCCGAGGCGACGCTGTTGACGAAGTGGAAGGTCAGTGCCGTCCCGACGTACTCGGGCCCGTGCTCCGGCGGGTACGGCGGCGCCGACAGGGCCGCCGCTCCCGGCGTGCGGGTGGCGGTGGCCCAGGCCAGCAGCGCCGCGTACCGGGGATCGTCGGGCGTGCCGCCGGCGGCGATCGTCTCGGCCAGCCGGTGCTCGCCGGTGGCGTGCAGCAGCGTGGTGTGCGCGCCGACGCAGAACGGGCACCGGTTCGCCAGGGACACACCGAGCGCGACGACCTCCCTGCCGGTGCGGGAGGCGTCCCCGGCGAGCAGCGACTCGCGCATGGTCGCCCACGTGGCGGCCAGCAGGTCGGGCGCGGGTGACAGCGTCATGAACACCGGCATGCGGCGCATCCCGAACCCGGCGGCGACCTGCTCGTACACCTGGGCGGTCCGCCCGGTGGCGCTCTCGACGGGTGTGGGGACGACGTAGCGGAACTGTGTGGGCATGTGCCGTATTCCGATCGTGCGTGGGTTCAGGCCGGGGGGATGTTGTGGACGCGGCCGAGCAGGTTGTCCGGGTCCCAGTCCCTCTTGACCCGGCGCAGGCGGGCGTGGTCGGCGGGGGTGTAGGCGTCGCGGGTCCGTGCGGGATCGGTGAGGAAGTTCAGGAAGGAGCCACCGGTGGCGTACGGGCGCAGGGCGCCGGCCAGGTCACGCACCGCCTCACCGGCGGTCACGCCCGGAGCGGCGCTCTCGGCCGGGATCGCGTCCGGGGCCGGGGCCGTGCTCGGCCCGGCGCCCAGGACCGCGGTCGCGATCACCGAGAACGGCACGTCGCGATGCCCCACCGGCCCCGCGTCCGGCTCCGGCCGGGCCATGGCGCCGCCCCAGTGCCGTACCTCGACGGCCGTCAGCGCCGGCCCGGCCGCCGGTCCAGGTGACGGCGCCCCGCCGGCGGCCTGCGTCACCGCGCGGACGGCGCCGTCCGGGAGTTCGGGCAGCAGCTCCAGGTGCTGCGCGACCGCCATGGGCGCCGGCTCGGGACCGCCGAACGCCGTCGCCGCCTCCCCGAACGTCATCGCCCCGAACCCGCCCCCGAGTACGGGCCCGGCGGCTTCCAGCAGCGGGGCCAGCGCCTGCCGCCCCCGCTCGGCGTCGCCCGCGTAGAAGCCTCGCACGGCCAGCGCCCACCGCGCCGGACCCTCCTGCTCGTCACCTTGGCCGCCCGGCATGCGCATGAGGATGACGGAGGTGTTCAGCTCGTCGGGCGCGGCCGGGGCCCACTCGCGGTACCGGGCCAGTGTGGCCGCGGCCCGCTCGACGGGGTGCAGCGTCATCCCCGCGTAGACCTCGGCGACCGGGAACAGGCGGAACTCCAGCTCCGTCACGACTCCGAAGTTGCCGCCGCCGCCGCGCAACGCCCAGAACAGCTCGGGGTGCTCCTCCCCGCCGGCCGTGACCGGCTCTCCGGCGGCGGTCACGAGCTCGGCCCGGGTCAGGGCGTCGGCCGCGTAGCCGTACCGGCGGGACAGCCAGCCCGTTCCGCCGCCCAGCGTGTAACCGGTCACGCCGATGCCCGGGGTGCCCGACAGGGGCGCGAGACCGTACGGCGCCGCGGCGGCGATCACGTCGGACCAGCGGGCCCCGGCGCCGGCCCGCGCGGTCCGGCGCCCGGGGTCGACCCGCACGCCGCCCAACCGCCCGGTCTTGAGCAACAGGCCACCGTCGGCGGGCACGTGGGTGCCGTGGCCGGTGGCCTGGACGGTCAGGGGCAGGCCGTGCTCACGGGCCGCCAGGACCGCGGCCCGCACGTCGTCGGGGTGCGCGGCTTCGGCGACGATGGCGGGCCTGGGGTCGATGACGAGGTTCCAGGCGGGCCGGTGGGCGTCGTACCCGGGCTCGCCCGGCAGATGCAGCCGATCGCCGAACGAGGCGCGCAGCCGCCGGACAGCGTCACCGAACCCGGCCCCGCCGTCACCCACCCCAGCCGCACCCGCACGAGCCCCACCAGGACCGGACCCGCCCGCACGAGACCCGCCCGGACCGGCGCCGCCCGCACGAGCACCGCCGGCGCCGGACACTCCTTCCGCCGGCACGGGGGGCAAGCCGGAGCCGGCCGCCGCACCCGTGGACACACCAGAATCGACGACATTTCGCGAAGATGAGGACATGGTGGCGATCTTCGCGCTCCGTCCCCTCCACGGTCGTCGTGCGGGCGAAGACACCTCCGGCTACCTGGTCCGACGTACAAGCCGGACCCGGTACAACCCCGGGAGTACATCCCGGATCAGCCCTGGAGAGGACGAGATCCCGGGCCCCACCCCCTAGTGTTCTGGCATGAAGTTCGCGCGCATGCCCGACCTGGCGCTCGCGCTGGTGGTGGCCGTCCTGCTGGAGGCGGGCGCGCTGGCGGCCCCCGGCACGGCTCCCCTCGCCCATGTGGCCGTCCTGGCCGGTTCCCTGGGGCTGGTCGCCTGGCGGACCGCGCCGCTGGTCGCGCTCACCATGGCCACGGTCTTCATGATGGTCTACCTCGTGAGCTCCCATCCCGGGCCGGCGGCGGCGTTCCCGGTGCTGGTGACGGTGTTCGGCACGGTCAGAAGCGGTCACCGGCTGGCCGCCGCGGCGAGCGCGGTCGCGTTCCTGGGCTGCGGGCTCGCGGTCGGCCTCGCCGAGGCGGCGGGGCAGCCGGTCCAGCCGCTGGTGGAGCGCACGATCCTGCTGGTCGGCTGGTTCCTGGCGGCGGCGGTGGCGGCCAGCGCGAGCCGAGGCTGGCGCGCGTACCTTGACGAGGCCGAGCACAGGGCCGCCGAGGCGGAGCGCACCCGTGAGGAGGCGGCGCTGCGGCGGGCCGGCGAGGAGCGGCTGCGCATCGCCAGGGAGCTGCACGACTCTCTCACCCACAGCATCTCCATCATCAAGGTGCAGGCGGGAGTGGCCGTCCACCTGGCGCGCAAGCGCGGCGAGGAGGTGCCCGAGGCTCTGCTGGCGATCCAGGAGGCGAGCCGCGAGGCGATGCGCGAGCTGCGCGCGACGTTGGAGGTGCTGCGCGACTCCGCCGACGATCCACCGGCCACGGGTCTCGACCGGCTCGACGACCTGGTGGGCCGTGCCCGTGCCGCGGGCCTGCCCACGACCGTGACGATCGAGGGCGACCGGCGAGCTCTGCCGGCCGAGGCCGACCGGGCGGCGTACCGCATCGTCCAGGAGGCTCTGACCAACATCGCCCGCCACGCGGGCCCGGCGTCGGTCTCGGTGTGTCTCCGCTACGACGACGACGCGCTGCTCGTCCAGGTGGACGACGACGGGCGAGGCTCTCCCGGCGGGGCCCCGGTGCCGGGAGTGGGACTACGCGGCATGCGCGAGCGGGTCACCGCCCTCGGCGGCGACCTCCGCGCCGAGCCCCGGCCCGACGGCGGCTTCACCGTCCAGGCCCGGCTCCCCCTCCCCGCCCTCACCGCCGAGAACGACCGGCCCATGCGGTCCGACGAGCCACCACGCGCCTCACTCTCAGAAGATCCCACCGCGGACGGGCAGCCCTCCAGCAAGGAAGTCGCGGCCGGCACTCCCCTCGGAGAGGCGTCATGATCCGGGTGCTGCTCGCCGACGACCAGGCGCTCATCCGGGCCGGCTTCAGCGCCCTTCTCAACGCCGAGGACGACATCGAGGTGGTGGCCGAGGCGGCGAACGGCGAGCAGGCGGTGGCCCTGGCGCTGGAGCACCGGCCCGACGTGGCGCTCGTGGACGTGCAGATGCCGGTGATGGACGGCATCGAGGCGACCCGGCGGATCGCCGCCGATGACCGACTGAGCGACGTGCACGTGGTGATCCTCACCAACTACGGCCTGGACCAGTACGTCTTCGACGCCCTGCGCGCCGGCGCCGGCGGCTTCCTGGTGAAGGACACGGAGCCCGCGGACCTGCTCCAGGGCGTGCGGATCGCCGCGCGGGGAGACGCGCTCCTGTCGCCCTCGATCACCAGACGCCTGATCTCCGAGTACGTCGCCCACCGCCCCGAGCCCGCGCCCACCGGCCTGGACGTGCTGACGAACCGCGAACGCGAGGTGACGGCCCTGGTGGCCCGCGGCCTGTCCAACGACGAGATCGCGGCCCACATGGTGATCAGCCCGACCACGGCCAAGACACACGTCAGCCGCGCCATGACCAAGCTCCACGCCCGCGACCGCGCCCAACTCGTCGTCCTGGCCTACGAGACCGGCCTGGTGACCCCCCGCCCCCGGTGACGAGCGGCCCTGCCCGTCGCCGGACGATGCCAGCCGACAAAGCCCAGCGCGACGATGCCCAGCAGAACCGGCCCAGCCGGATGTTGGTCAACCGGGCGTCGTCACCCGGACGTTGGTCAACCGGACGGTGGTCAGCCCGCTGTGCCCACGTGCCGGTCCAGGAAGGTGAGGAGCGTCCGGGTGAGGGCCACCCGGTGGTCCGACAGGGCGTGGTCGGTCGGGAAGACGTGCTCCTCCAGGGCGACCGCCGGCTCGGCGCGGTAGGCGGCGGCGACCGGGTCGTGGTGGACGGGGCGCGGGGAGACGGGGTCGCGGCCGGTGCCGATCAGCAGCACGGGACGACCGGCGAGCCGCGGCGCCAGCCCGGCGAGCCGCCACTCCTCCCCCGCTTCCTCCATCTCCGCCACCAGCGCCTCCCCGCTGGTGCCGCGCAGCGGAAGCAGCTCGCCGTCGAACATCTCCACGTACCCCGCCCGCGCCCCCGCGTCCTGGCGCGACAGCGCGCCGGCCGCGCCGAAGTCGAACGCCGCCCACGAGGCGACCGCGAGGACCGACGGATCGGCCGCGGCGGTCATCAGCGCGGTGAACCCGCCCGCGCTGTGCCCGGCGACCACCACCCGCGACGGGTCCAGCCGGTGGGCCGCCACGAGCCCGGGGTCGCGCAGGGCGGCGACGGCGGCGGAGGCGTCCTCCAGCACGTGCCCCCACGACCACGAACCGCCCATGCCCCACGAACCGCGGTAGTGGAACACCAGCGTCGCGTAGCCGGCGCGGCGCAGCGCCTGGGCCACGTCGAAGTTGCGCTCCATGCCCGGGAACCCGTGCAGCAGCAGCACGATCGGATGCGGGCCCGGCCCGGCGGGCACGTGCAGCACGCCGAGGAGCGTCTCGCCGCCGCTGGCGAAGGTGACGCCCGGCGTCGTGGCGGGCGGCGCGACGTCGGCGGGCGGGTCGGTGACAAGGGGGTTCGCCGTCATGTGCGTACGTCTCCAAGAGATCGAACCGATCGGTACGAGGTTGCACGTTAACAGGACATCGAACCGATCGGTACCATCAGGGGCATGCCAGTCGACAAAGGCGTCACTCTGGACCCGGCGCGCACGCGCGAGCAGATCCTGCGGGTGGCGGGCGAGGTGCTGTACGAGCAGGGACTCGACGGGATCGGCGTCGCGGGGCTGTGCGCCCGCGCGGGCGTGTCGAAGGAGACGCTGTACCGCCACTTCGGCTCCAAGGACGGGCTGGTCCGGGCCGTGCTGGAAGCGCGCAGCGACCGGATCGCGCGCTGGCTGCGCGAGGCCGCCGAGGAGGCGGGGCCGGAGCCCGCGGCGCAGCTCGCCGCCGTGTTCGACGCGCTCGCCCGGTGGTACGAGGAGCCGGGGTTCCGCGGATGCGCGATCATGAACGCCGCCGCGCAGCACCACGAGGGCTCCGCCCCGGCCGTCGCGGCCCGCCACATGGACCGTCACCTGGACCTGCTGTCCGGCATCGCCACCCGGGCCGGAGCCGCCGACCCCGGCACCCTGGCGCGGCAGTTCCTCCTGCTGATGGAGGGCGCCGCCGTGGTGGCCGACCACCACGGCGTGGCCGGCACGGGCGAGCAGGCCAGGCGGGCGGCCCTCACCCTCCTCCACGCGGCCACCGCCCGGCGCGACACCTGAGCGCCGACGGCACCCCGCAGGACCGCCCAGTACTCCGCCGGCCCCATATCCTTAGGCCGTACGGAGATCTCGGGGCGACGAAGGGCCGGGTGGGCGGCGTGGTGGTGTTCGCCGGGCAGGGCGACGCGCGGCGGTCCATGGCACTGCTCTGGCGCGACACCGGCACAGCCCGCAGCGGCGCCGAGCGGGCTGTGCGGGGTCGCGGACTCCGGGAAGACCGGAGCAGGCCGGGACCCAAGCCGGGGCTGAGCGTCGGCATGATCGTGGCCGCGGCGATCGAGGCGGCGGACGCCGAGGGGATGGCGGCGCTGTCCATGCGCGCCGTCGGCGAGCGCCTGGGCCGCACCGCCATGGCCCTCTACACGTACGTGCCGAGCAAGGGCGAGCTGCTCGACCTCATGTACGACCAGGCCCTCGCCGAGCTGCCGACCGGGTACGACTCCGGCGCGGGCCGGCGGGCGGCCGTGACCGCGTGGGCGGGTGACGTCCTCGCGCTGTACCTGCGCCACCCGTGGATGCTCCAGGTGTCGCAGGCCCGGCCGGTGCTGGGCCCGAACGAGTACGCGATGCTGGAGACGCTGCTGCGGATTTTGCGCGAGAGCGGACTCGGCCGCGACCGGGCACGCCGGGTGGTGGGGACGTTGTTCGCCTTCGTCCGCGGGGCGGCCGCGACGATCGCCGAGGCGCGGCAGGCCGAGGCCGCGACCGGGGTGACGGACGAGCGGTGGTGGCGCGACCGGGCGGGCCTGCTGGCGGAGGTGGCGCCGGACTTCGCCGAGCGCTTCCCTGCGGTGGCGTGGCTGGAAAGCGAGCCCCCGGCGCGCCCCCCGGAAGAGCGCCTCCTGAACGAACGTCTCCCGGACGGACGTCTCCCGGACGAGCGCCCCCCGGACGGACGTCCCCCGGACGAGCAGCCGCCGGATGAGCGGCCGCCCGCCGAGCGGCCCCCCGCCGAGCGGCCCCCCGCCGAGCCGGGTTCGTACCTGGAGGGCGAGGCTCGCGCGATGTTCGACAGCGGCCTGGCCCTCATCCTCGCCGGCCTCGAAGCCACCTGACCCCTGGCCGCATCGAGAGCCATCGGCCGGTCCTGACCTCCTCCAGCGGCCGCCCGTCCCACGTCAGAAGGAACGGCGCCGTGGGCCCGGCCGCCCCGGTCCACGGCGCCGCGAAAGACGCCCGCAGCGCACGGCCGGCGGAACGGGCGCTCCCTCCGCGCCACGTCCCGGGCACGCGGTCTAGCGTGGACGGAGGGGGCTCGCGGCGTCATGGGGACGGCGCCGTTCCGTGCCGTACCGGGGGAACACCATGGACACCTCCAACACCGCCGCCACCGGCGACACCCACGCCCGGGACGCCGAGCGGCTCGCGGAGCGGCTGCTCGACGACACGCTGGGAGCCCTGGAGCTGTTCGCCGTGTACCTGGGCGGCGAGCTGGGGCTCTACCGCGCGCTGCACGAGCTCGGCCCGCTGACGGCCGCCGAGCTGAGCGGGCACACCGGGACCGCGCTCCGCTACACCGCCGAGTGGCTGGAGCAGCAGGCCGTCGCCGGGCTGGTCGAGACCGACGCGGGCGCGCCCGCCGAGGAGCGCCGCTACCGGCTGCCGCCCGGGCACGCCCGCGTGCTGGTGGACGCCGACGACCTCGCGCACGTGGCGCCGTTCGCGCACATGCTGGCCGGGATCGGCGGCGTCATCTCGGAGGTGGCCCAGGCGTACCGCACGGGGGCGGGCGTGCCGTACGAGTCGTACGGGCGGGCGTTCCGGCACGGGCAGGGCCACATCAACCGGCCGGTGTTCACGCACGAGCTGCCGGACGCCTGGCTGGCCGCCATGCCGGACGTCACCGCCCGCCTGCGTGGGACGCCGCGCCCCCGCGTCGCCGACGTGGGGTGCGGGCAGGGCTGGTCCACGCTCGCGATCGCCCGCGCGTTCCCGGGCGCGTGCGTGGACGGGCTGGACGCCGACGCCTCGTCCATCGCCGACGCCCGCGCGGAGGCCGAGCGCGCGGGGCTGGGCGACCGGATCAGGCTGGAGCAGGCGGACGCGTGCCGGCTCGCCGCCGCGGGCCCGTACGACCTGGTGATGATCCTGGAGGTGCTGCACGACCTGCCCCGCCCCGTGGAGGCGCTGCGCTCGGCGCGGGCCGCGCTGACGCCCGGCGGGACCGTGCTGGTGGTGGACGAGCGGGTGGCCGACCGCTTCACCGCGCCCGGCGACAAGGTCGAGCGGATGATGTACGGCTGGAGCGTCACGCACTGCCTGCCGACGCAGCTCGTCGAGTACCCCTCGGCCGCCACGGGCACCGTCATGCGCGCGGGCACGGTCCGCCGGTACGCGGCGGAGGCCGGGTTCGGCAGCTGCTCGGTGCTGCCGGTGGACAACGACTTCTTCCGCCTGTACCGGCTGGACCCCTGACCGATTGATTAGACGCGACGTTGCGTCTAGCCTGTGGGCGTCATCACCCATCTCCGAGGGGACACCCATGCACCATCCCCCGCGTCACGGCCTTGAGGCCCGCCAGGTCCGCGGCGACTTCCTGCGGTCGGCGTTGGCCGCCGGGGCGGGGTTCGCGGTGCTGGGGGTGCTGACCGCTGTGACCGGCCTGTTCCTGTCCGGGGTGCTGCGGCTGCCGAGCCACACGCTGACGGGCGTGGTGGTCTTCACCGCGTTCCTGTGCACCGCCGTGGGCCAGCTCCTCAACCGCGCCGTACGGGCGGGCGGCGCGCTCGTCCTGGCCTGCGCCGGGCTGGTCGCCGGCGCCGGTCTCGTCGCCCTGGCCATGGCCGCCGCATCGCTGGCGGCACTGCTGGCCGGCGCCGCGGTGAACGGCCTCGCCACCGGCATGGCCCTCGGGTACGGCGTCACCGTCATCACCACGCGTGCCGCGCCGGACCACCGGGGGGCCTCGGTGTCGACGTTCTTCGTGATCCTGTACTTCATGCCGGCCGTGCCGGCCGTGGGGGTCGGCGTGATGATCCGGTCGACGAGCCTGCGTCCGACCGGTGAGATCTTCAGCGCGGCGGTCGCCGCGCTGGCGCTGGCGGTCCTGCTGAGCCTGCTCGGCGCCCGGGCGACGACCCCCCGGGCGTGACCGCGACCGGAGGCGTGCCCGGGCCGGGGCGACGCCCGGGCGTGCGGCGGGGGAACCGTCCGTATGTGGCGGGCCGTACGTGGCGGGCGGGCGTGCCACAATCGGGCTGCCGCTGCCCCGCGACGTCCGGTCGTCCGTAGGCTGGACGTGCTCGTTCGTCGCAGGCTGCTCGTGATCGTGAAGGAGGAGCGGACATCACCGCCGACCAGGACGCCGAGGCCGCCCCGCGGCCGGGGGCCGTCGTCAGCCGTACGGGGCCCAAGCGCAGCGAGAGCATCCGGCTGGCCGTGCTGAACGCGGCCGACGACCTCCTCGTCGAGCGCGGCTTCACCGGGGTCACCATGGAGGGCATCGCCGCCCGCGCCGGGGTGGCGAAGCAGACGATCTACCGCTGGTGGAAGTCGAAGGTCGACATCCTGCTCGACACGCTCGCCGCCGACGCCGGAGAGGCGCTCACCTGGCGCCCCGGCACCGCTTCGTCGGCGGAGGAGGAGCTGCGGGAGCAGCTCGGCCGCGTGGCGGCGTTCTTCGGGGAGCCGGCCGGTCAGGTGCTGCTGGCGCTCGTCGGCCACGCCCAGCTCGACCCGGAGACGGCCGCCAAGCTCCGCGACGGCTTCCTGCGCGAGCAGCGCGAACGCGATCTGGCCGGACTCGGCGCCCTGCTCGCCCGGCACGCGGGCCACCCGGTGGACGAGCGCCTCACCGCGGTCCTGCTGGACGTGGCCCTCGGGCCGCTCTACCACCAGGCGCTCGTCCTCGGCCGCCCCGCCGACCCCGGCACCTCGGCCGCCATGGCCCGCCTCGTCCTCGCCGAAGCCACCCGCTCCTGACGAGGGCCCCCTCGCGGGCGGACGGGCGCGGACGAGGGGACGGCTGAGGGTTCCGCGGGCGCCCGCGACGGGATCGCGGCTCAGCCTTCCGAGGGGGCGTCGTGGGGCGGGTGGGCGACGTGGGTGAGCTTGTCGGGGTTGGTGACGGCGTAGATGCCGGTCACCTGGTCCCCGTCCGGGTCGAGGTCGACGACCATGACGGCGAACGGCGAGTCCCCGTCGAAGAGCACGGCCGACGGGTCGCCGTTGACGGTCCGGTAGTGGACGTCGACGCCGTCGGGGATGTGCGAGGTGACCCCGGCGATGAGCCTGGCCACCTTGTCGCGTCCGCGTACCGGGCGCAGGATGGAGGCCCTCGCCTTGCCGCCGCCGTCGGTCCACATGGTCACGTCCGGGGCGAGGACGCGCATGAGGGCGTCCAGGTCGCCGCCGAGCGCGGCGGCCAGGAACCGCTCGGTGACCTGCCGGCGCGCCCCGGGGTCGGAGCGGTAGCGGGGGCGGCGGGCCCGCACGTGCCCGCGGGCCCGGTGCGCCAGCTGGCGGACCGACGCCGGTGAACGGCCCAGCATGGCGGCGATCTCGGTGTGGGCGTAGCCGAAGACCTCGTACAGGACGAACACGGCCCGCTCCTCCGGGCCGAGGGTCTCCAGCACCACCATGAGCGCCATCGACACGGACTCGGCACGCAGCGCCGGCTCCGCGGCGTCCTGCCCGGTCGCGGACGTCGCGACCGGTCCGGCGGCGGGCCCGCCCACCACGGGCTCGGGCAGCCACGGGCCCACGTACGTCTCGCGGCGGCGGCTGACGGCGGCCTGGCGCGCCAGGGCGGCGTTGACCGCGATGCGGACCAGGTACGCGCGCGGCCCGGCGATCTCGCCCGGCGAGGCCCCGCGCCACCGGGCGGCCCAGGCGAGCCAGGTCTCCTGGAGCACGTCCTCGGTGTCGGCGACGCCGCCCAGCATGGCGTAGACGACGGAGAACAGCAGCTCCCGGTGGTCCAGGAAGATCCTGGTCGCCTCCTCCACCGGGTCGGCCGGTGGCGGCGTCTCTGCCATGCCGTGCTCCTTCGTCCCTCGTCTCCGTCGCGGTCCTCTCCTGAGAGCCCCGCGGCACGCGAAGTGTGACACTTCCCCGGCGGGTGTGACGCGGCTCACTCCCGGCGCGGAATGTGACAGCGCTGTTGTATCTTGGTCCGATGCGACCCCCCATCGAGCCGTACGACCACGGCCACCTCGACACCGGCGACGGCCACCTCGTCTACTGGGAGGTCTGCGGCAACCCCGTGGGCAAGCCCGCCCTCGTCGTCCACGGCGGCCCCGGGTCGGGCTGCTCGCCGGGCCAGCGCCGCTCGTTCGACCCCGAGCGGTTCCGCATCATCCTGTTCGACCAGCGCAACTGCGGGCGCAGCCTGCCGCACGCGAGCGACCCGGCGACCGACCTGAGCACCAACACCACGGACCACCTGGTGGCCGACATGGAGCGGCTGCGCGAGCACCTGGGCGTCGAGCGGTGGCTGCTCTACGGCGGCTCGTGGGGGTCCACGCTCATGCTGGCCTACGCCGAGGCGCACCCGGAGCGGGTGTCGGAGATCGTCATGGTCTCCGCCACCATGACCCGCCGGTACGAGATCGACTGGCTCTACCGGGGCGTCGGCCGGTTCTTCCCCGAGGAGTGGCAGCGCTTCCGCGAGGGCGTTCCGGAGGGCGAGCGCGAAGGCGACCTGCTGGCCGCGTACGCGCGACTGGTGGCCGACCCCGACCCCGCGGTGCGTGCCGAGGCCGCCGCGAACTGGCTGGCGTGGGAGGACGCGGTCATCTCCCTGGAGCCGAACGGCAAGCGCAATGCCTACAGCGACCGGCCCGACGACGCCCGGACGGCTTTCGTCCGGATCTGCTCCCACTACTTCTCCAACGGGGCGTGGCTGGAGGAGGGCGTCCTGCTGCGGGACGCGCACCGGCTGGCCGGGATCCCGGGTGTGATCGTCCATGGCCGGTTCGACCTGGGGGCGCCGCTGGAGAACGCCTGGCAGCTCGTCCAGGCGTGGCCGGACGCGAAGCTCGTCGTGGTGGACGACTCCGGCCACACGGGCAGCGACACGATGCGCGACGCGATCATGTCGGCCATCGAGGGCTTCGCCCCCTGACACCCGGGTGCGGGCCGCACGGGAGCTCCGCCTCGGGCGAAAAGTCTGGCCAGGACCGGCCGCGCTGGTGGTCAATGGACGCGTGAGAGCCGCGTACGACGAGATCGCCGACTGGTACGAGCACGAGTTCCTGCCCCGCACCGAGGGCGACCCGCTGGGCCTGAACCGGGTGCTGACCGAGCTGCTCGGCCGGGGTGACGGCACATGCCTGGAGATCGGGTGCGGCACCGGCGTCCACGCCGCCGCCCTCCGCGGCCTCGGGTGGAGCCCGGTGGGGGTCGACCTGTCGGCCGGGATGCTGCGCCACGCCCGCATCCGCCTGCCGGTCGCGCTGGGCGACGCCGGGCGGCTGCCGATCCGCGACGGGTGCCTGCCCGCCGTGGTCGCGCTGATGGTCCACACCGACATGCCGGGCTACCCCGACGTGCTGCGGGAGGCCGCCAGGGTGCTGCGGCCCGGCGGGAGGCTCGTCCACGTGGGCGTGCATCCGTGCTTCTGCGGCGGGTTCGCCGACCGGGCCGACCCCGCCGCGGTCGTGGTCAGGCCCGGCTACCTCGACGGCCACTGGACCAAGCAGTCATGGACGGACCAGGGCATCCGCGACAAGGTGGGGGCGAGTCACTGGCCGCTGGCGGAGCTGCTGGGCGCGTTCCTGGAGGCAGGGCTGGTGCTGGACGGGTTCGCCGAGGGCACCGGCCCCACCCCGACGGTCCTGGGGGTACGCGCCCGCAAGCCGTGACCCGGGCGTGCCCCGCCGGAGAGAACCGGTCAGGAGAAGAAGTCCGCCAGGACCGGGGCCAAAACCTTCATCGACACGTTGTGGTTCTGCCCGGCCAGCATGTGCCCGCGCGCTCCCGGCACCGCCTCCGCCACCGCCGTGACGGCCCGGCGCAGCGACTCGGGGCTCTTCTCGCCGCCGACGACCAGCGTCGGCACCGTCACCTCGGACAGGTCGGGCAGCGCGTAGTCGCCCATGATCGCGGCGTCGTACGGCAGGGTGTGCGCCACGGCCTTGAGCCGCTTCCAGACGGGCATGAGCCGCATGACCAGCGGCACGAACGCGGGCGCCCCCATCACCGCGGTCATGAAGTACGAGATCGCCTCGCCGCGGCGGCCGGAGGCGGCCAGCTCCGCCAGGCGCTCATGGTGGTCCGCCGGCGGCCGGTGAATGCCCTCCCCCAGCAGGAACGGCGGCTCGTACAGGGCCAGCCGCTCGATGGGCAGCCCCTCGGCGGCGGCCCGCAGGGCCAGGGCGGCGCCGGAGGACAACCCCCAGACGCGGGTCGATCCCCCGGCTGCCTCGATCACGGCGGCGAGGTCCTCGACCTCGCGCTCCACCGCGTAGGGGGCGGTGTCGCCGCTGTCGCCGCGTCCGCGGCGGTCGTAGCCGTACACGGTGAACCGCCCGGACAGCAGCCGCGCGAGCTCGGCGAACGTCGGGAACGAGCGCCAGCTCATCGCGCCGCCGACGAGCACGACGGGCGGCCCTTCGCCGGTGCGGTCGTAGGCGATGGCGGTGCCGTCATCGGAGACGGCCCTGCCCGTGGTGACGGTCGTGGTGGTCGTGGTGTTCATGGTGAGGTTCGCTCCGAGAAGATCCGGTCGAGCCACGCCTGCCAGGCGGGCCCTTGGGGGGCGACGTCGGTGAAGAGATGGTGGGAGGCGATCATGAAGCCGGGCATCCCCTGGATGAAGCGGTAGAGCGCGCCCGGCGCGCGGACGCCGAGGGTCTGGGCGTTGGCGAAGTAGACGACGCCCTCGACGGGCGGGAGCCCGTCCGGCGTGAACGTCACCCGCTCGCCCACCACGTCGCCGCCGGGGCGCAGGCCCAGCTCGGTGTACAGGGCGCTCCAGGCGTCCGGCCAGTCGCGCACGGGCGGCCCGAACGCGCTGACGGGCGTGGCCGTGCGGCCGTGGAAGTGGCCGAGGTACTCGACGAGCGTGGCGAAGAACATCGTCAGGCCGCTGCGCATCGCCTCGTACTCGCTCTCCCAGTCGTCGCCGGGCAGGAAGCCGCTCGTGACCATGCGGACGACCGTGCTGCCCCGCTCGCGGCCCTCGATGAGGAACTCGTACGCGACGAAGCGCCCGTCGTCCTCCGTGGCGCTGGCGTGCGCGAACCGGTGGGGCGGGTCGGAGACCGTGACGGCGGAGTCGGGGAGGAACCCCCCGAAGTCGGTGCGCACAGCGCCCTCGGTCACCTCGGTGCGGCCCATGTACCACGAGTCGATGCCGGGGCCGGTGGCGATGGCGTCCCACACCTCCTCGGGGGTGACGCCGACCGTGGCCTCCTGCGGCAGCTCGAACCGGTGCCCCACGTCAGCCCTCCATCCCGGCCGGGGCGCCGCCCTGAGCGGACGGGGCGGACCTCGCGGAGCCGACGGAGGGGTGGACGGCGACGACGAGCCTGTGCGGGCGCCCGCCCTCGGCGCCCTCGTCGTGGTAGCGGCCGACGAGGGCCGTCACGAACGAGGTCAGCTCCTCGGCGAACGCCGCCCGGTCGGCCGCCGAGGCGAACCGCACCTCGCCGTCGATGCCGAACGTCGCCACCCGTTTACGGGCCTTGACCGCGCCGGTGACGAGCTCCCCGAGGTCACGGACGAGCCGGGCGGCCACCGCGAGCAGCCAGCCCGCCGACAGCCGGTCCGGCGACCTGCCCGGATCGGGCTGCACGGCGGCCAGCGCCACCGGCGAGATGACGAAGGAGGCCGCCGTGGCGCGCATCACGCGCTCGGTGACGTTGCCTTTCCTGCGCTCCTCGACGAGCTCCACGAGCCCGTGCTTCTCCAGGGTCCGCAGATGGTAGTTGACCTTCTGCCTGGCCAGGCCGACCCGGGCCGCCAGCGTGGTGGCCGAGTTGGGCTCGACCAGCTCCGCCAGGAGCCTGGACCGCATGGGGTCGAGCGACGCTTCCGCCGCCGCGGGGTCTTCGATCACCGCCACATCGTGCATGCCTGAACGATGGCACCGAAAAATTTATTTGTCAACGCGGGCGGCCCAGCCCTGCCGCGAGCCGCCGTCTCGCCCCGGCGAAAAGAGATGGCGCCGCGTGATGCGGCTTTCGTAGAGTTCACGCACGTGAGAGAGCATCTGACGAGCGCCGTACGACACACCGGGACCGGCGGTCCGGAGCCGAGGGACGTCGCCCGGCTGCCTAAGGCGCACCTGCACGTCCACCTGGAGAGCACCGTGCGCCCCGAGACCGTACGGGAGCTGGGCGGGCCGCCCGAGCCGGAGGGGCCGTTCCGGAGCTTCCGCGAGTTCGCCGACCAGCGGGCCCGGGTGCGCGGGCTGCTGGTCAGCGCGGAGCACTTCCGGCGGGTGGCGCTGGAGTTCTGCGAGGACGAGGCGGCGCAGGGCACCGGCTACGCGGAGGTGACGTTCACGGCCGCCTCGCACGGCGAGCGGGTCGGGGCGCTGGAGATGCCGCTGGAGGCCGTGCTCGACGGGCTCGCCGAGGGGTCGGCGCGGTACGGGATCGAATGCCGGGTCCTGCTGGACCACTCCCGGCGGCGGCCCGTGGAGCGGCTGCGGCGGACGGTGGAGCTGGCCCGGCGCCATGACGGGGTGATCGGCGTCGGGCTGGCGGGCGACGAGAGCCACCCGCTGGCGCCGTTCGCGGACGTGCTGGCCGAGGCCAGGGACGCCGGGCTGCGGATGGTGCACCACGCGGGCGAGACGGCCGGGCCGGAGAGCGTCCGGGAGGCGCTGACGCTCGGGCACGCCGAGCGGCTCGGCCACGGGATCCGCGTCCTCGACGACGAGGAGCTGGTGGCCGAGCTGCGGCAGCGGCGGGTGCCGCTGGAGGTCTGCCCCACGTCCAACGTGCTGCTCGGGCTCGTTCCGTCGCTGGCCGAGCACCCCCTGCCGCGCCTGCGTGACGCCGGCCTGGCCGTCACGGTCAACACCGACGGGGAGACGGCGCTGGCGGAGGAGTACGGGCGGCTGCGGGAGGTGTTCGGGTACGGGGACGCGGAGCTGGCCGGGTTCGCCCGGGCCTCGATCGACGCGTCGTTCGCCCCGGAGGCGGTCAAGGCCCGGCTCAGGGCCGGGGTGGACGACTGGCTGAACTGAGCGCCCCTCTCTCCGGTGCCCCGGCCGGCACGTGTCTCGTTCGTTTACGGACCCTTGGCTTCCGAAGACACATGGCACGGGTATGTCGTCCCTCGGAGAGATCTTGAGCCTGGGGAGGCGGTCGGCCATGTACGCAACCGTACGGCGATACGAAGGGGTGACCGATCCCGCCGAGGCGGGACGCCGGGTGAGCGAGGGGTTCGTGCCGATCATCCGTCAGGTCCCCGGGTTCGTGGCCTACTACTGGGTCGACGCCGGGGACGGGGTGATGCTGTCCACCAGCGTCTACGAGGACCAGGCCGGAGCCGAGGAATCCACCAGAAGGGCTGAGCAGTTCGTGCGGGACGACCTCGCGTCCCTGCTTCCGAACCCTCCTCACGTCACGGCCGGCGAGGTCGTGGCGTCCGGGTAGCGGCTGCCTGTCCGTCAGGCGTGGGCGCCGGTGGTGACGGGGCCGATGCTCAGCTCCGGACGCGCCTCCAGGATCTCGCCCACCCGGGCGACCTGGTCGTCCAGCTCACGTGACCGGGCCGCGGTGAGCGGGCGCAGCGGCTCGACCGTCACGTGGAGGCGCCGGCCCGAGCGCCGCTGGTGCCACACGCCCGCCACCTCGCCGTCCACCAGCAGCACGGGGAAGTTGCCGGCCTGGCCGCCCGTCAGCGCCCGCTCCGCCGCCGCGCGCGGGAAGAGCAGCTCACGCGGCCTGCCGGCCACGACGTAGGCGTCGAAGTACGGCAGGAGCCGCACGCCCCGCGGCGGGCCGCCGGGGACCTCCGTGTCGCCCGGCAGGACCCAGGCCGGGCGGCCCTCCAGCCGCACCTCCTCCAGCTCCGCCGCGCCGAAGAGCCGCACCGCCGACGACCGAGGCGCCCCCAGCCACAGGGCGAACTCCTGGGGAGTGGCGGGGCCGTAGGCCGTGAGGTAGCGCCTGAGCAGCTCGACGGCACCGGGGCGCGCCACACCGTCGCCGGACGGGCCGGGGGTGCGCAGTGCGATTCCCCCGGGCAGGCCGGTATAGGTGACCTTGCGGCCGCGGGGCGGGCCGTACACGAACGCCCCCCGGTGCGCCGCCGCCGCCAGCGCCTGCCGCCAGCGCGGCCACATCGTCTGGAACGCGGGCATCACCAGGTCGCCCGCCCACGGCCCCGCGGCGGCGACGACCGCGTCCCCCAGCTCGTCGATCGTCAGCGCACGCCCGTCCACGGCGACGCGGATCGCCTCCACCACCTCCTCGGTCTGCCGGTCCGTCATCCGTACGTGCTCGGAGTGGGACGGCAGCACCGGCGGCAGCTCCGACAACGCGCTGACCCACAGGGGCAGGTCGGCGGCCGGGAGCAGGTGGACGGTGCCGCGCGGGCCGTGGGTCTTGACCAGCTCGCGCGTCCCCCACAGGGCCTCGCGCACGGCCGAGCGGGTCGCACCGCCGAGCCGAAGACCGACCGACAGCTCCGCGGCCGACATGACCTGGGCGTGCGCCCCGCACATGGCGCCCACGACCCCGCCCGGTGTGCCGCCCGCCGCCGGCTCGGCCAGCCCCTGCCGCTCCAACCGGCGCGCGCTGACCTCGGGCCAGGAAAACTCGATCATGGTGCCCCTCCTCAGTGGTCTCGGGACCACGTTAGAGAGCAATGCGGAAAAGTTCGTTCCGCGTTGGGCGCGAGGGCGCACAGCGTGAGGCCCCGGGCCTCAGGCCGGCGGAGGCTCGGGGCCGGCGGGAGCGGTCAGCTGAGGTAGTCGCGCAGGGCGCGGGCCCGCGACGGGTGGCGGAGCTTGGACATCGTCTTGGCCTCGATCTGGCGGATCCGCTCCCGGGTGACGCCGTAGACGCGGCCGATCTCGTCCAGCGTCATGGGCTTGCCGTCGACCAGGCCGTACCGCATCGAGATGACGCCCGCCTCCCGCTCGCTCAGCTCGTCGAGCAGGTCGCGGAGCTGCTGCTGCAGCAGCGTGAACGACACGGCGTCGGCCGGCGAGACCGCCTCGGTGTCCTCGATGAGGTCGCCGAACTCGCTCTCCCCCGCCTCGCCGAGCGGCGTGTGCAGGGAGATGGGCTCGCGCCCGTACGCCTGGACCTCGGCCACCCGTTCGGCGGGCAGCTCGGTCTCGGCCGCGATCTCCTCGGGCGTGGGCTCGCGGCCGAGGTCGGACTGGAGGCGTCGCTGCGCCCGGGCCACCTTGTTGATCAGCTCGACCATGTGGACCGGGATGCGGATCGTGCGGGCCTGGTCGGCCATGGCGCGGGTGATGGCCTGCTTGATCCACCAGGTGGCGTAGGTGGAGAACTTGTAGCCGAGCTGGTAGTCGAACTTCTCGATCGTGCGGATCAGCCCGAGGTTGCCCTCCTGGATGAGGTCGAGGAAGAGCATGCCGCGGCCGGTGTAGCGCTTGGCGATGGAGACGACGAGCCGCAGGTTGGCCTCCAGCATGCGCTGCTTGGCGCGGCCGCCGTCGGCGGCGATCAGTTCGAGGTCGGCGCGGAGGTCGGCGGGCAGGTCGCGCTCGCTGGCGAGGCGCTCGCTGGCGAACAGGCCGGCCTCGATGCGCTTGGCCAGGTCGATCTCCTGCTCCGCGGACAGCAGCGGCACCCGCCCGATCGCCGTCAGATAGGTCTTGACGGAGTCGGCGCTGACCGCCGGAGAATCGGCGACTCCGTCGTCCAGTTCGAGAACCTCTGCTGCTTGGGACACGACACTCTCCTCGCTACAGGCAGGCCACCACCGTCCACGCTACCCAACCGTGCTCGGTGCGCGGGCCGGTGCCGGGGCCGCACCGGCCCCGGGTGACAGGCGGTCGCCTTATACCATTCTTCCCCGGTATGGGCGTTACGCACCCGGGTGAGCGGTTGAGGCGTCACGGCCGCGAGCATGACTCCTGCATGCTCTTTCCGCACGAGAAGATCCGTGCCGCCTACCCCGCCCTGTCCGACGGCCACGCCTACCTCGACGGCGCCGCCGGCACCCAGACCCCGCAGGCCGTCATCGACGCCATCGCCGGCGCCTACCGCTCCGGCATCGGCAACGTCGGCGGCGCCTTCCCCGCCAGCCACCGCTCCGACGCCATCGTGGCCGCGTGCCGCGCGGCGGTCGCCGACCTGGTCGGCGGCCGGCCCGAGGGCGTGATCCTCGGCCCGAACATGACGACCCTCACCTACCGGATCGCCACGACCCTGGCCAAGGACTGGGGCCCGGAGGACGAGGTCGTGCTGTCCCGGCTCGACCACGACGCCAACGTCCGCCCGTGGACCGCGACGGGCGCGACGATCCGCTGGGCCGAGGTGGACCCGGTGACCGGCGAGCTGCCGGCGGAGCAGTACCGGGACCTCGTCGGCGAGCGGACCCGGCTGGTGGCGGTGAGCGCGGCGAGCAACGTGCTGGGCACCCGCCCGGACGTGGCCGCGATCTGCGCGGCGGCGCACGCGGCGGGGGCGCTGACGTACGTGGACGGCGTGCACGCCACCGCGCACGGCCCCGTGGACATGCGGGCGTTGGGCGCCGACTTCTACGCCACCAGCGCCTACAAGTGGTCCGGGCCGCACGTCGGCGCGGTGGTGGCCGACCCGTCACTGCTGGAGCGGCTGCGGCCGGACAAGCTGGCCCCGTCGCCGGACACGGTGCCGGAGCGGTTCGAGACGGGCACGGCGGCGTTCGCCGACCTGGCGGGGGTGACGGCCGCCGTGGACCACCTGGCCGCGATGGTGCCCGGCACGGGCTCGCGGCGCGAACGGCTGCTCGCCTCGATGGCCGCCGCGGAGGCGTACGAGCTGGAGCTGTTCGCGGTGCTGCTGGCCGGGCTGGAGGCGCTGCCGCACGTCACCCTGTACGGCAAGCCCGCGCGGCGGACGGCGACGGCGTACTTCACCGTGGCCGGGCTGACGCCGCGCCAGGTGGCCGAGCACCTGGCCGGGCTCGGGGTGAACGTGTGGAACGGTCACAACTACGCCTGGGAGCTGACGGGCGCGCTCGGTGTCCGGAACGCGGGGAGCGCGGTCCGGGCCGGGCTGGTCCACTACAACGACCGCTCGGACGTGGACCGCCTCCTGGAGGGGGTCGCCGGGCTGCGCCCGGCCGGCTGAGACCGGGACGGCCGCCCTCAGCCGGCCGGGAGGAAGTCGGCGGCGTGCTCGCGGGCCCAGGTCTCGAAGTCGCGGGCGGGGCGGCCGGTCAGCCGCTCGACCGTGTCGTTGATCTCCACGGGCGTGCCGTCGGTGGAGCTCCAGTAGTCGAGCAGCGCGTCGGCGAAGCCGGCGTCGAGGTACTCGGCCATCTCGGACCTCCACTGCTCGCGGCTGACCCGCCGGATCTCGACGGGCCGCCCGGTGACGGCGGCCAGGATGTCGAGCTGCTCGGCGAACGTGACGGAGCGGGGGCCGGTGAGCGTGTGCGCGTCGCCGTGCCCGCCGTCCGAGGTGAGCACGGCGAGCGCCGCGGCGGCGACGTCGGCCTCGTGGATGGGGTCGTTGTGCGCCCCCGGGTACGGCAGGCTGACCGGCTGACCGGACCTGACGGCCCAGGACCAGGCCAGCGCGTTGGAGGAGAACGAGCCGGGCCGCAGCAGCGTCGTCCGCACCGGGCCGGCCACCAGGGCGCGCTCCACGTTCAGGTGCGAGGCGGCCAGGGGGTTGGTCTCCGCCTCCGGGTTGAGCACGGAGGCCGAGGACAGCAGGACGATGTGCTCGACCCCGGCCTCGGCCGCCTCCCGGGCGAAGGCGCCGGCGTGGGCGGCGGTGGCGTACAGGAAGACGGAGGTGACGCCCTTGAGCGCGGCCGCGAACGTGGACGGGTCGTTCAGGTCGCACACCACGCGGCCGGGCAGTCCGGGAGCGGGGGCGCTGGAGGCCTCACGGACCTCGGCGCCGCGCTCGCGCAGGAGCGCGGTGAGGTGGCGGGCGACGGCGCCGCGGGCGCCGGTGACGAGAATGGTCATGGTTCCTTCTGAAATGTATTCGTGACGCATATATTGCGTTACACACATAATTCGTGGTGGGAGAGGTCATGTCAAATCGGCACGAGCTGCTGGAACGGATCATCGCGGAGAGCCAGCGTCACTACGCGGCATACGCGCTGTTCAACCAGGCCATGGCCGACCGGCTCGGCCTGCACCCCACCGACCTGCAGTGCGTGGCCCTGCTGGACCTGGAGGCCGGGCCGGTCAGCACCGGTCACATCGCCCGGCTCACCGGGCTGACGGCCGGCTCGGCGTCCCGGCTGGTGGACCGGCTGGAGAAGGCGGGCCTGGCGGTGCGGGAGAGCGACCCGGAGGACCGCAGGCGTTCGCTGGTGAGGCTCGCGCCGGGCGTGCGGGAGCGGATCGGGCAGGCATGGGACACGCCCGGCCGGGCGTACGGGGAGGTGCTGCGCTCCTACACGGACGCGGAGCTGGAGCTGATCGCCGACTACCTGCGGCGGGCCACCCAGGTGGGATTCGACCAGGCCCGGCACCTCACCGCCGACCGCCCGCAGGCCGCACCGCCCGGGGCGTGATCGGCGGTTAGGATCGGCGGCGTGAGCCTGCCCGCCGTGTCCGGCCTCGTTCCCGACGCCGGAGTCCCAGGCGCCGGAGCTCCTGACGCCCGAGTTCCCGGCGCCGGAGCCTCCGGCGCATGGGCGTCGCCCGTCGAGCCGGCGCGCGACCCGTACCACGTCTACCTCGACTCGCTCACGAGCGCCGAGTCCCGCCGCACGATGCGCGGCTGCCTCGACCGGCTCGCCCGGCTGCTCACCGGCGACGAGAACGCCACCGGCGCCGGCCAGCCCTGGCACCTGCTGCGCTACGAGCACACGGTGCGCATCCGGACGCTGCTGACCGACCAGGGCTGGTCGGCGGCGTACGTCAACAAGCATCTCGTCGCGCTGCGCCGGGTGCTGAAGGAGTCGTGGCGGCTGGGCCGGAGCAGCGCGGAGGAGTACGCGCGCGCCTCCGACCTCGCCCCGGTACGGCAGAGCCGCCTGCCCACCGGCCAGCACGTGCCTCCGGAGGTGGTGGGCGCGGCCCTGGCCGCCTGCGACGACTCGCCGGCCGGTGTGCGCGACGCGGCGCTCATCGCGGTGCTGTACTCGACGGGCTGCCGCCGGGCCGAGATCGGCGGGCTGTCGCTGGCCGACTACGACCCGGGCGGGCGCTCGCTGCGGGTGCGCGGCAAGCGGGACAAGGAACGCCTGGTGTACCTGACGGCCGACGCCATCGGGCTGCTGGAGCGGTGGCTCGCGGTGCGGGGCGGCGGGCCCGGAGCGCTGTTCAGCCCGATCAGCAAGGCGGGCCGCGTCCGGACACGTGACGGACGGCCGGTGGGGCTGACGGGCCAGGGCATCGCCGACATCCTGGCGCGGCGGCTCGGCCAGGCGGGGGCGTCGCGGCGCACGGCGCACGACTTCCGGCGCACGTTCATCGGCGAGCTGCTGGACGCGGGCGTGGACCTGGCGACGGCCCAGGCGCTGGTCGGGCACTCCTCGCCGGCCACGACGGCCCGCTACGACCGCCGCCCGGAACGCACCCGCCGCGAGGCGGTCGACCGCCTCCGCCTCCCTCCCCCGCGCCCCCTCTCCTGACAGTCCCCTCTCCTGACGGCCCCCTCTCCTGACGGCCCCCTCTTCTGACGGCTCCCTCTCCTGACGGCCTCGGCTCAGGACGTGGGCTCAGGTCGTGGCGCGGAGTCCGGGGCCGTGGCCCCGGCGGTGGCCGCCCGGCGTCGTGCCGTACCACTGCCGGAACGCCAGGTGGAAGCCCACCACCGACCCGTACCCGACGCGGCGCGCGATGGCGTCGTGCGGCAGCGACGTCTCCTCCAGCAGCCGCGCGGCCTCCTGCATCCGGCGCGCGGTCAGGTGCCGCATCGGCGCCTCACCCACCAGCCGCCGGAACGTGGCCGCGAACGCCGACCGCGACATCCCGGCCTCCGCCGCCAGCGTCTCCACCGTCCACGGCTCCCCGAACCGGCTCTGCACGGCCAGCAGCGCCGCACCGACGGCCGGGTGCCGCAACGCCGCGAGGACGGGCTGGGCGGCGGCCGGGCCGTCCACGAGCGCGGCCCGCAGCGCCAGCACCAAGGCCAGCTCGAAGCCCCGCAACGCCACCAGCGCCTGCCCCGGCTCGGCCCGGTCCCACTCGCCCGCGAGCCCGTCCAGGGTGCCGCGCAGCAACGGCTGCCCGGCCGGCGACTCGCGGTCGAGCAGGAGCACGGGCGGCAGCGCCCGGTACAGCGGCGAGGCCGCCGCGGCGTCGTAGTGCAGCCCGCCGCACAGCATGACCGTCTCGGCTCCGGGACCGTCGATGCGGACCGTGCGGGCCCTGCCGGGCGGGCGCGCGGGCAGGACGCTCTCCAGCGGCACGGTGGCCCGGCCGGGCGCGTCGGCCAGCCGGTGCGCCGCCCCGTGCGGGAACACCGCGAGGTCGCCCGCCCGCAGCCGCACCGGCTCCCGGCCCGGCAGCTCGACCGTGCACGCGCCCGCCTGCACGTAGTGGAGGAGGGCGCAGCTCTCCCGCTCCCCCGCCACGCCCCAGGGGGCCCGCGCCGACCAGCGGCTGTGGAAGACGCCGCGCAGCCGCAACGGCCCCAGCAGCTCACTCAGCAGATCACCGTCCACGGACGATCCTTAATGTTCACCGGATTTCCGTTTATGGAGCGTACCGGCCGGGCGGAGGGAGGGTGGGCGGCATGAGGATTCTGGTCATCGGAGCGGGGGGCGCGCAGGGCGGCGCCGTGGCGCGGCGCCTGGCCGCCGAGGGGTACGAGGTGCGCGGGCTGTCCCGTACGGGGGCGGCGCCGGACGGGGTGCGGCCGTTCGCGGCGGACCTGGGAGACGCGGCGCGGGTCCGGGAGGCGTTCGACGGGGTGACGCACGTGTCGGTGACGCTGCCGCTGGTGTTCGAGGCGGAGCTGGTGGAGGCGTACGTCCGCAACGTGCTCGGGGCCGCGTCGGCGGCGCGGGTGCGGCGGCTGGTGCTCAACACCGGCAACCGGCTGCCGGCGCGGGCCACGGGCGTCGCGGCGTTCGACACGCGGAGGAAGGCCGCCGCGACGGCGCTCGGGTCAGGGGTGCCGTCGGTGGTGCTGAGCCCGCCGCTGTACCTGGAGAACCTGGCGGCGCCGGGAGTGTGGGGGCCGCTGGTGGAGCGGGGGGTGCTCCGCCAGCCGTTGCCGGGCGACGTGCCGGTGTCCTGGCTGACCCACGCCGACCTGGCCGCCGCGACCCTGGGCGCGCTCACGGGCGACGGCCCGGTGGGGGCCGTGCTGGAGGTGGGCGGCCCGCCCGTCACGGGGGCCGAGCTGGCCGCCGCCGCCGGCGCGCGCTACGAGGAGCTGGAGGTGGCGGCGTTCGAGGCGGGGCTCGCGGCGGCGCTGGGGCCCGGGGCGGCGGCGGGGGTGGCGGACACGTACCGCTGGATCGCCGCGCACGGCCGCGACCTGTACGGCGGGGACGGGACGGCCGGGCGGCCGGGCACGCGGGTCACCTCGCCGCGGGAGTGGCTCGCCGCGCGGCTGCGGACCGCCCGATGAGGCCGCCCGGCGAGGCCGAAGCGGTAGAGGCTGAGGTGGTGCGGGCCGAGGTGGTGCGGGCCGAGGTGGTGCGGGCCGAGGTGGTGCGGGCCGAGGTGGTGCGGCATCACCAGCTCATCGAGCGCTGGCTGGCGGGGACGGCGCCGCGCGACGCCTTCGCCGGGTTCGCCGGCGCCCATGCCCCGGCCTTCACGCTCGCGGCCCCGGACGGGCGGCTGCTGTCACGGGCGGAGGTGCTGGCCGAGGTCGAGGCCGGGTACGGGCGCGTGCCCGGAGCCCGGATCGAGATCCGCCACGTCACCGTGGTCGCCGCCTCCGGGGCTCTGGTGGTGGCGGCGTACGAGGAGTGGCAGGGCGGCGCGGGACGGCGCTCGACGGCCGTGTTCGAGCGCCGGCCCGGCGGGCTGAGCTGGCTGTACCTGCACGAGACCCTTGTCCGGGAGACCACGCCACGCGAGGGGTTCACCGGTTCAGGCGGACGTCCAGGTGACGATGCGGAAGGTGCCGTCCAGCTCGCCGAGGGCGATGAAGTCCTCCGTGGGGTGGAACGCGGCGCTGGCCGCAGGGCTGGCGGCGGGGACGCGGACGCGGACGGATGGGGCGGCGGGGTCGGTGACGTCCCAGATGTTCGCCCCGCCCGCCAGCGAGCCCGTGGCCAGGAGGTCTCCGGTGGAGTCGAACGCGGCGGTGTAGGCGGCGTGGATGGGCATCCGGGACAGCGGCGCGGGCTCGCCGTCGACGCCCCACAAGCTCACCGCCTGGCGGCCGCCGACGGCCAGGACCGTGCCGGACGGGTCGAACGCCATCGAGAAGACCCAGTCGACCTGCGCCGCCAGCCGGTGGACGAGCCGGGGACGCTCGACGTCCCGGACGTCCCACAGCAGGACGAGGCCGTCGCGGCCGCCGGTGGCCAGGAGGCTCCCGTCGGGGTGGAACGCCACGGACCGGACCGCCTGTTCATGGGCGCCGAGGGTGGCCAGCCGCTCGGTGGCCCCGGCGTCGGTGACGCTCCACAGGTGGACGTTCGTGTCCACGCTCGCGCTGGCGAGGACGGTGCCGTCCGGGGAGAAGGCGAGTCCTGCCACGAGGTCCTCGTGCGCCCGTGCCGTCGTCGACAGGTGCTGGGGCCGGGCGGGGTCGGACAGGTCGAACAGGCCGATGTTCCACGTCCAGGTGCCGGCCGCGAGCAGCCTCCCGTCCTGGCTGACCGCGAGGGAGTCGATCACCGTGGTGATCCGCCCTTCGGGTTCGTGGACGACCGAGGCCGTGACGACCGGTGCCGTGCGGTCGGCCACGTCCCAGATCAGGGCGCGCTCGGTCCGGCCTCCCGCGACGACGTGACGGCCGTCGGGCAGGAAGGCCATCGCGATGATGGAGGCGGCGTGGCCGGTGAGCGCCGGGCGGAGCCGTTCCTGCAGGAGCGCGTGCCGGAACTGGAAGAGCGGACCGACCTGGCGCAGGACGTTGCGCTGCTGGGCGTCCTCGAGGAAGGCCAGCAACCGCAGCGGGGTTCCGCGCTCCACGCGCCACCAGACGCGGGCAAGGACGAAGCGGCCCCAGGCGCTGTTGAGCAGCGCGACCGAGCCGACCGTGATCCCGAGCGGCAGTCCGTGGGCGGGGATGATCTGCAGGGCCATGCCCATCAGGGTCCCGGACAGAGCTCCCTCGGACGCCTGGAGGAGAGCGAGGCGGCGGTCCCAGACCAGCGCCCGCCGGGGCGTGGCGAGGGCGATGTCGGCGGGCGCGTCGAAGCTCAGCATCACGCGTAACGGGCCCGACATCCAGTTGGCGAACGCGATCAGCGTGCCCGCCAGGAGGGCTGCGTGCCAGCCCCGCTCCCAGCCGGCGCGCCAGCCGTCCGTCCAGCCCGTCAGCACGCCCAGCGCCAGGCCCACACCGAGCCCGAGCTGCAGGCCGCCGGTCACGGCCATGCGAAGGTTGACCCGCAGCGAGGCAGCCGTCGGCGGTCGCAGCACCACCCGCCGGGGCTGCCCGTCGGCCAGGACGGTGGGGACGATGGCCCTCGTCCGGCGGGAGCGCGCGATGAAGAAGGCGACCGCCGCCATGAAGAGCGCGTAGACCGGCCCGTCGAACGCCAGGACGACCACGTAGGTGACCACGGCGACGAACCACCGGTCGAAGCTGCGCGGGTCGTCGATCGCGCGCTGGAGGTGCCACCAGGCCAGATCGTGGGTGCGGCGCAGGTCGAGCTCGGCCGCGAGCGTCGACAGGGCCTCCCGCGCGTGTTCGGCGTCCCGCTCGCCGCGCATGCGCCGGTTGGTCCCGGCGGGACGCCGGTAGGCGGCGGCGAGGAAGCCACCGAGCAGATGGTTCTGGATGCGCTCGGCGGTGGGGAACCGCTCGGCGTCGAGAAGCTCGGCCGGATCGGCCAGGACGGTGTCGTCCCTGACGCGCCGCGGGACCGGGTTGTAGAGGAACCGGGCGAGAGCCAGCATCAGCGGTGTGCGCAGGGCCTCGGTGACAGGGGCGTCCGCGGAGTCACGCAGCCGCTCGAAGACCGGCTCCCAGCGCTGAGCCGAAACCGCACCCGCGGCCCCGGCCCGCAGGTAGTCGATCATCAGGTCGGTGGGAAGGTCTTGGAGCTGGACGACCGCCGCCCCCCTGAGGCGGACCGGCAGCCGGTCGCCCTCCGGATCGACGGCCGAGGCATACTCGCCGGTGCGGCTGGTCAGGACCAGAGGGGAGCCGGGGCGCAGCGCCTCGTTGATCGCGGCGATGCCGAAGCCGCGGACCGCGGGGTCGAGCTCGTCGAACCCGTCGAGGACGGGTAAGATCATCTGGTTCTCGACCAGGGCCTGCGCGAGGCTGACCCCTTCCCGTTCCGCGTACGGCGCCCCCAGACCGCTGTAGGACAGCCTGAGCCTGCCGGCGATCCACTGAGTGAGCGGCTGCTCCTCGGGATTCCACGAGGCGAGCCCGAGGACGACCGGCACCGGGCCGTCGCCACGACGCTCGTCGAGGAGCTGCCGGGCCAGGTGGGCGGCGAGGGTGGTCTTCCCTGCGCCGGGTGCGCCCAGGATCACCAGGCGGGCGGTGGGGATGCGCGTGAAGGTCCGGGTGATGTCGTCCAGCGTGCCGGTGAGCTCGTGCGGGCCGCGGATCCGGGAGAGCCTGCGGGCGAACGGGGACCGCGCGGCGCGGGCGGCGCGCTCCAGGTCTCGCCAGTCCACGCCGAGCACCGCGACGTCCCCTCCGGAGAACCCGACCGGGAGCCGCCACGGCGCGTCGGTCTCCTGCCGCCCGGCCTCGGCGTCCAGCTCCGCCCGTACGACCGCCGCGAGCTCCTGGGCGGCCGCCACCAGCGTCCGCGGCGGCTTCATCGCCTGGAACGAGGCCCACTGCACCCACGCCGCCGTGACCCCGGCGGCCAGCGACACCGCCGAGGCGATCCCTCCGACGACGTCCGCATGCCAGCCCTTCCAGGCCCACGCGGCCAGCGCCGCGGCCGACAAGGCCACCACGGCGGTCACGACGACGACCGGAACCCGCCTGCGACGCCCACCGTTCAAGCCGTCTCATCTCCCTGTAAGCGAGGTACGGGACCGTCCCGCCGGCACCCCTCCTACTCCCATCTGCTCCGGCCGCCTGCCTGTTTCATACCGTCCGCGCAGGTTCAGGCCGTAGGGACGCCCGTTCAGACCGTACGGACATCGGCTGAGGCCGTACAAGCGGCGTTTCAGGTCGTCCCGGCCCCCAGCAGCGAGAAGGCCAGCTCGGCGGCGCGGACCGCCTCCGGCTCGACCTCGGCGATGGGGCGGCCGGCGGCCAGCGCCTCCCAGGAGCGCCGGGCGAGCACGCGCTGCGTGGCCATCGCCTGGGCGGCCATCAGCTCGGCCGTCAGCCGGTCCGTGCTCTCGGCGAGCGCCTCGGCCAGGGCGCTCTCGTCCACGGCCATGTACTGGAACACCCGCGTCGCCAGGCTCGGCGTGGAGAAGACGAGACGGTAGTAGGCCACCACCGCCGGGTGGTCGTTGAGCCCGGTGACCGGCTCGTGGCGGGCCAGCCCGTCGAGGAAGTGGCGGCGCAGCGCTTCGAGGGGGGTCTCGCCCGCCGCCCGGCCGCGCACCACGCGGGCGGCCTCGCCCTGGTGGTCGGCGATGCGGTGCAGGACGAGGTCCTCCTTGGTCGGGAAGTACTTGAACAGCGTCGGCTTCGACACCCGGGCCGCGGCCGCCACCTCGGTGACCGGCACCTCGTCGAAGCCGCGCTCGAGGAAGAGCGAGATGGCGGCCTCCGAGATCGCCTCGTGGACGCGCTGCCGGTGCTGCTGCCTCAGTCCTGTCATGGATTCACTCTAGCAAACTGTTAACCTGGTTAATATATTGACCGGGTTAACACTTTCCGGAGGGCGCACATGGACGAGCTGGAGCACGGCGTGGACGGGCTGGAGCAGGAGCGGCGGTACGTCGAGACGTGCCGGGCGGGGCTGCGCCGCATGCTCGACGCCGCGCGCGACAACGTGATCGTCGGCGAGACCGTCGCCGGTGACCGCTACAGCGCCGAGCGGCTCGGCCGCTACCTCAAGAGCCTGGCCAAGGAGTTGACCGAGGAGCCGGACGGCCCGCCGTTCTTCGGCCGCCTCACCTTCGAGCGCCGGGACGGCGCCGCGCCCGCCGAGGGCACGGGGGCCGGAGAGGACACGGGGGCCGGAGAGGGCACCGCGGACGCGGAAGGGCACGACGGCCGTACGTACTACATCGGCAGGCGGCACATCCCCGGCGAGCACGGCGGCCCGCCGGTCGTCATCGACTGGCGGGCGCCCGTCGCCCGCGCCTTCTACCGGGCCGGCGCGCGGGACCCGCAGGGCGTGGCGGTGCGCCGCCGGTTCGGCTGGTCGGACACCACGCTGACGTCGTACGAGGACGAGCGGCTGGGGCGCGGCGAGGAGCGCCGCAGCCGCCTGCTGGCGGCCGAGATCGAGCGGCCGCGCGTCGGCCCGATGCGCGACATCGTCGCCACGATCCAGCCGGAGCAGGACGACCTGGTCCGCACCGGCCTGGAGGACTCGATCGGCGTGCAGGGGGCGCCCGGCACCGGCAAGACCGCCGTGGGCCTGCACCGCGCGGCGTACCTGCTGTACGCCTACCGGCAGCGGCTCCAGCGCGGCGGCGTCCTCGTCCTCGGCCCCAACCGCGCCTTCCTCGGCTACATCGCGGCGGTCCTGCCCGCGCTGGGCGAGGTGGACGTGGAGCAGACCACGCTGGACGGGCTCATCGCCACGGTGCCGGTCCAGGCCCGGGACGACGCGCGGGCGGCGGCGGTCAAGCACGACGCCCGGATGGCCGAGGTGCTGCGCCGGGCCCTGTACGGGCGGATCTCGAAGCCGGCCGAGCCGGTGGTGGTGAGCGAGGGGTCGTTCCGGTGGCGGGTGGAGGAGGACGAGCTGCGCCGCGTCGTGGACGACACGCGGCGTGACGCGCTGCCGTACGGGACCGGGCGGGAGCGGGTGCGGGCCCGGGTGGTGGCGCTGATGCGCCGCCAGGCCGAGGCGCGCGGCCACAGCCCCAACGCCGCCTGGGAGCGCCGCACCGGCCGCGCGATCGCGGCGTGGCTCGACGGGGTCTGGCCGGCGGTCCGGGCCGAGCAGGTGGTGCACGAGGTGCTGTCCGGCCGGTGGACGCCCACCGGCGGCGCGGGCGGGCCGTTGAGCGCGGGCGAGTGGGCGGCCGTCGTGTGGGAGCGGCCGGCGCGCACGTACAAGAGCGCGAAGTGGTCGGCGGCCGACCTCGTGCTGATCGACGAGGTCGCCGGCCTGCTGGAGCGCCCGCGCGGCTACGGCCACGTCATCGTGGACGAGGCGCAGGACCTGTCCCCCATGCAGTGCCGCGCCGTGGCCCGGCGCGCCGAGCACGGCTCGCTCACCGTGCTGGGAGACCTGGCCCAGGGCACGACGCCGTGGGCGGCCCGGTCGTGGCCGGAGCTGATGGCGGCGCTGGGCAAGCCCGGGGCGCGAGTGGTGGAGCTGACCACGGGCTTCCGGGTGCCGGCGGTCGTCGTGGAGCTGGCGAACCGGCTGCTGGCCGCCCTGGACGCGGGCGTGCCGGCGACCCGCTCGTACCGCTCGGACGGGCGGCTGCGCGTGACCCGGGTTCCGGGGCTGGAGCGGGGCGTGGTGGCGGCGGCGCGGGAGGCGCTGGAGTTCGAGGGGTCGGTCGGGGTCGTCGCCGCCGACGCGGACGCCGAGGCGCTGACCGCCGCCCTGTGGGACGCCGGGCTGGACGTGGGCGAGCGGCTGAGCGTGGTCCCGGTCTCGCTGGTCAAGGGGCTGGAGTACGACCACGTGGTGCTGGCCGAGCCGGCCGCGATCGCCGAGGCGGAGGAGCGGGGGCTCAACCGGCTCTACGTGGCGCTGACCCGGGCGGTGTCCCGGCTGGACGTGGTGCACGCCCGGCCGCTGCCGCCGGAGCTCGGCGACCCTGCGCCGGTCGCCGGGCGGGCGGCGCGTGAAAGTTTCTCGACCGCCGACTCAGTCTGAGCCGCCCCGACCAGCCCTCATGCCGGCCGTGACGGGTCCGGGCCGACGGCCGGCGTTGACCGAGGGAAAGCGCTTTCCTACGGTGTGGGCAACCGCTTTCCCGTGACCGTGAGGTCATCTCCGCAGAGGAGCTCAGCGATGGGCACACGAGGACGCACCCCCACTCTGATCACCGGCCTGGCCGCCGCGGCGGCCGCCGTCACCGCGCTCGCGGCACCCGCCTCCGCCGTACCGCGCTCCGACGAGCCGGCCGCGGCACTGGCCGCCGAGACCTCCCCCGTCGGCTGGGCGAGCCAGGGCGGCGGCACCACGGGCGGCGGCGGCACGCCCCCGACGACCGTGAGCTCCGCCTCCGCTCTCAAGACGGCCCTGTCCTCCGGCTCCGCCGCCGTGATCCGGGTCTCGGGGACGATCTCCTGCTCCGGCATGCTGAAGGTGACCTCCAACAAGACCGTCCTCGGCAACTCCGGGGCGACGATCTCCGGCTGCGGGTTCAACGTCGCCAGCGCCTCCAACGTCATCATCCGCAACCTCACGTTCCGCGGCTGGAACGACGACGGCATCAACGTGCAGTACTCGACCCGGGTGTGGATCGACCACAACTCCTTCAGCGACGGCTACGACGGGGCGGTGGACATCAAGCGCGCCAGCGACTACGTCACCGTCTCCTGGAACAAGTTCTCCGACCACGACAAGACCATGCTGCTCGGCCACAGCGACGACAACGGCTCGGAGGACCGCGGCCACCTGCGGGTGACGTACCACCACAACTGGTTCGACGGCACCAACCAGCGCCACCCGCGGGTGCGCTTCGGCAACCCGGTGCACGTCTACAACAACTACTACTCCAGCATCGGCAGCTACGGCGTGGCCTCCACCAAGGAGGCGGGCGTGCTCGTCGAGGGCAACTACTTCGAGAACACCGACGACCCCTTCCACCGCGGTGAGGGCAGCTCGCCCGCCGCCAACCTGGTGGCCCGCAACAACCACTTCGTCAACTCGGGCAGCGGCGACGCGGGCGGCAGCGTCGCCACGATCCCGTACTCCTACCCCCTCGACGCGGCCTCCGGCGTCAAGACCATCGTGACCGGCGGAGCCGGGGCCGGCCGGATCAGCCCCTGACCGGCGCGGACCGGACGCCCGGGTACGGCCTCCCACCGCGGGGAGCCGTGGGCTCCGGGTACGGCCTCCC
>NZ_JBEXDT010000099.1:0-32414 GCF_040605905.1 Nonomuraea sp. NPDC005501
GCCCCGCCGGGCCCGCTGCCGGGCCGGGCGGGGCTGCGGCATGCCGCGGTTCCGGGCCTGGCGGGCCGTGGCATGGTGGCCGTAGAAGGCCCTCCGTGGGCGGGGAACGGACGAGGAGATCCTGATGCGCACGTGGCTCACCGAACGGTTCGATCTGGATGTGCCCCTGGTGGGGGCGCCCATGGCCGGGGTGGGAGGGGGCCGGCTGGCCGCGGCCGTGTCCGCCGCCGGGGCGCTCGGCATGTTCGGCGTGCCCTCGGCCGCCGGTCCCGAGTGGATCGCGGAGCAGGCGGCCGTCGCCGCCGCGGGCGGCCGGCCGTACGGGATCGGGCTCCTGGCGTGGGCGCTGCCCGGCAACCCCGGCCAGTTCCGGGCCGTCCTCGACGCGCGGCCCGCGATCGTGTCGGTGAGCTTCGGCCCGTACGAGCGCTACGTCGGCGAGCTGCGCGAGGCCGGCATCACGGTCGTCACCCAGGCCGGCACCACCGAGGAGGCACGCGCCGCCGAGCAGGCCGGGGTGGACGCCGTGGTGGCCCGCGGCGGCGAGGGCGGCGGCCACGGGCGCGGCGAGGTGGCGACGCTGCCGCTCCTGGAGGGGGTGCTCGACGCGGTGCGGATCCCGGTCCTCGCCGCCGGGGGCATCGCCACGGCCCGCGGGCTCGCCGCCGTGCTGGCCGCCGGCGCCGAGGGTGCCTGGACGGGCACCGCGTTCATGGGCTGCGCCGAGACGACGATCTCGGAGGCGGCCACGCGGCGCCTGCTGGAGGCGGGGGAGACCGACACCGCGTACGGGCGGGTGTTCGACGTGGCGCAGCGGCTCGGCTGGCCGGCCGAGTACGGCGGGCGGGCCCTGCGCAACGCCTTCTTCGAGCGGTGGGCGGGCCGGGAGGACGAGCTCGCCGCCGACGAGGACGCGCGCGCCGCCCTGGAGGCGGCCCGGCGGGACGAGGACTTCGACACCGCCTTCGTCTACGTGGGCCAGGGGGTCGGCCTGGTGCGGGAGCGCCGCACGGCGGCCGACGTGGTCGCCGGCTTCGCAGCCGCCGAGAAGCTCCTGCACCGCTTCACCCGCTAGGGCGTCTGGTGAATCTCGGAAGGCCGTACTATTCTCATTTATTACTATGAAGACGTACACATTTACGAGTGCGACCCTGACGGCTTCCTCTACGACCCCCGCGTCAGGGCCGCGATGGCCCAGTTCGCCGACGGCGACGGCGACATGCCGGCGTTCGAGGCGGCCACCGCCGTCCGCACCGCCCACCATGCCGTCGAGCGCATGCGCGCCCACGGCGCCCAGGGCCGGGGGTTGAGCGCGGGCGCGCTCGACCTGCTGGTCCGCCTGAACGGCGGCGAGAAGGGCGTCAGCATCGGAGAGCTGGCCAGGGCCGCCGGGGTCAGCTCCCGCAACGTCACCGGGCTGGTAGACACGCTGGAGCACGACGGGCTGGTCCGCCGGGTACCCGATCCGGGGGACCGGCGCTCGGTCCTGGCCGAGATCACCCCCGCCGGACGGGCCTGGATCGAGGCGTTCCGCAGACCGTTGCAGCTCGCCATGCGGGCGATGTTCCACGGCTTCAGCCCCGAGGACCTGGCTGTCCTCCGCGACCTGTGCCTGCGGCTGACCGCCAACCAGCAACGCCTCGCCGACCGCCTCCAGCAGAACGGACGGCAGCCATGAGCACGCGGGCCATGAGCACGCGGGCCATGAGCACGCGGGCCATGAGCGCGGAAGCCAAGAGCCCGGAAGCGGTCACCACGACAGCCCAGGAGCACACCCGCCGGGCTGTCCGCGCGCCGATGAAGGACCGGATCGAGCCGTGAGACGCCGTACCCACCTTGCCACCGTTCATCCTGAGAGGAGCTCTCCGGCGTCATGGCCTCCATCCGCCACGAGATCGTCATCGGCGCGTCGCCCGAGCACATCTGGGACGTGCTGCGCGACGTCGGAGCCGTGCACGAGCGCCTGCTGCCGGGCCGGGTCGCCGGCACCCGGATCGAAGGCGACCAGCGGTTCCTGACTTTTCCCGACGGTCACGTCATCCGCGAGTTGATCGTCGCGATCGACGACGACGCCCGCCGGCTGGCCTACTCCGTCGTCGAGGGCGCGAGGCCCCCGCTGGAGCACCATCACGCCTCGTTCGAGGTCCACCCGGAGGGCGAGCGGGCGGGCCGGCTCGTCTGGACCACCGACGTGCTGCCCCACGCGCGGGCCGCAGAGGTCCGCGTGCGCGTCGAGCGCGGCGCGCAGGAGATGAGACAGGCCCTGGAAGCCGCGGCGCGTGACCGGTGACCTTGCTCGAATGCCCGCGCTGACCTGGGGAAACACTGAGACTCCGATGGTTGTCAGAGCGGGTGTGGTATGTGGTAGGCTCATCGTAGTTGCAGTGTGGTACCCATGAACGTGTGTGCGCCTGACGGGATCCGACCCCTCGGGCGCATTTTGTTTGCCGGTCATTTCCGGACGGGACATCGCGGCGACGTGGGGCTCGTGACGTGCGAGTCCTGGCTCTGCGCCTATCGAAGGAGATTGACATGGCGACTGGCACCGTGAAGTGGTTCAACGCTGAAAAGGGCTTCGGCTTCATCGAGCAGGACGGCGGCGGCGCCGACGTCTTCGCCCACTACTCCAACATCGCCGGCCGCGGCTTCCGCGAGCTGCAGGAGGGCCAGAAGGTCAGCTTCGACATCACCCAGGGCCAGAAGGGCCCGCAGGCGGAGAACATCACCCCCGTCTGACCCTTCCCGGGGTGACGCCTCCCCGCCCGGCGCGTTCCGCCCGGGTCTGAGGCACACGACCTGAGCGAGCCGGTCCCGCGCCTGAAGAAGGCGAGGGGCCGGCTCGTCGCGTATGCGCGGCCGCTGGGCCACCATCATCCGGTGACAGCCGCCGCGGCGGGCGCCGGGTGGGCGGACGAGTTCTGGGACCGCCCCACGGTGAGCCGCTCGCCGGCCCAGAGCGCGAGTGCCCCCGCCGAGAGCGCGGCTCCCAGCACGCTCACCCCGGACCATCCGGCATGCGCCCAGACCAGCGAGGTCAGGGCCGAGCCCGCCGCCCCTCCGGCGAAGTAGGACGTCATGAACGCGGAGTTGACCCGGTTGCGCGCCTCGGGGCGCAGCGCGTACACGACGTTCTGGTTGCTGTTGAGCACGGCCTGCTGGGCGAGGTCCAGCACCACCACGCCCACGACCAGCCACAGCAGGGACCGCCCGCCCAGGCCGATCGGCAGCCACGACGCCAGCATCAGCGCCGCCCCGGCCGCCGTGATCTTCTGCACGTGGCCGCGGTCCGCCAGCCGCCCCGCCACCGACGCCGCCAGCGCACCCGCCGCCGCGGCCAGCCCGAACAGGCCGATCGCCGACTCCGTCCACCCGTACGCCGGCCCGGCCAGCAGGAACGTCAGCGCCGTCCACAGCACGCTGAACGAGGCCAGCGCCATGGCGGCGATCCCGGCCCGCCACCGCAGCACCGGCTCCGAGCGCAGCAGCCCGAGCGTGGAGCGCAGCAGCGCCGGATAGCTCAGCCCCGCCGAGGTCCGCAGCCGTGGCAGGAACACCCGCAGCAGCACGGCCATCAGCGCCATCAGCCCCGCCTGCACCCAGTACGCGGTCCGCCAGCCGCCCAGGTCCGCCAGCGCCCCCGACGCGGTCCGCGCCAGCAGCAGCCCCAGCACCAGGCCGGTCATCACGGTGCCGACCACCCGGCCCCGCTCGGCGGGGCGGGCCAGCGTCGCCGCGAACGGCACCACCACCTGGGCCCCCACCGAGGTCAGCGCGGCCAGCACCGTGCCTGCCAGAAGGGCCGCGCCGCTCGTCGCGGTGGCCGACACCAGCAGGAACACCGAGGTCGCCGCGTAGAGCATCACCGCCAGCCGCCTGCGCTCCACCAGATCGCCGAGCGGCACCAGCAGGATCAGCCCGAGCCCGTACCCGAGCTGCGCGGCCGTCACCACCAACGCCGCGAGCGACGGCGACAGCCCGAGCTCCCCGCCGATCAGGTCGAGCAGCGGATGGGCGAGGTAGTTGCCCGCCACCGCGAGCCCGGTGGCCGCCGACATCAGCAGCAGCAGTCCCCGCGGCAGACGCCCGTCGCCGCGGTCCATGAAGGTCTTCGTCATGCCGTCCAGCGTGGCGGAGCCGGCATCGATGAGTCCAACACATGTTCGTCATCAGATCCATCGTGCGTCACGATGGATCCGTGGACCTCCAGCAGATGCGTTACGTGGTCGCCGTCGCCGAGACGGGTGGCTTCACCCGCGCCGCCGAGCGCTGCCTCGTCGTCCAGTCGGCACTCAGCCACCAGATCGCCCGCCTCGAACGCGAGCTGGGCGCGCGGCTGTTCGACCGGACCAGCCGTCGCGTCAGCCTGACCCCCGCAGGGGAGGCGTTCCTGCCCGCCGCCCGCCAGGCGCTCGACGCCGCCGAGCGGGCCCGCGCCGAGGTCGCGGCGGCGGCGGGGGAGATCCGGGGCCGGCTGGCGATCGGCATCATCCCCACGGTGGCCGCCGTCGACCTGCCCCGGGAGCTGAAGGACTTCCACGCCCGCCATCCCCGCGTGCGGGTGACGCTCCGCACCGGCACCAGCGAGGAGCTGACCGAGCGGGTCCGGCAGGGCGGGCTGGACGTGGCGTTCCTCGGGCTGCCGCCCGCGGCCCGGCCCAAGGGCGTGCGCGCCCGGGAGCTGGCCCGCGGCGAGCTGGTCGCGGTCGTCGCGCCGGGCCACCCGCTGACCGGTCAGGACGGCGTGGACCTGCGCCGGCTGGCCGAGGAGACGTTCGTCGACTTCCCGGCGGGCACGGCCGGGCGCGCCCAGTCGGACGAGGCGTTCGAGGCGGCGGGGATCCAGCGTGAGGTGGCGTTCGAGGTGACCGCGGTGGACTTCATGGCGCGGCTGGTCAGGGAGGGGCTCGGCGTGGCGATGATGCCCGCCGCGTTCGTGCCGCAGCTGCCGGGCCTGGCCGTGCTGCCGGTGCGCGACGCGCCCGGCCGCGTGGAGTACCTGGTCTGGAGCCGCTTCCGCCCGGCTCCGGCCGCCGCGGCCTTCCTCGCCGGCCTGGGCGTCCCGGTGGAGGACCGGGACGGCTGAACGGTTACGGGGTGCGGAGCGCCTGCACGGCGTCGTCCACCGTGCCGTACGTCTGGAAGCGCTTGTCCAGGCCCGTCACGTGCAGCAGCCGTGCCATGCGCGGCCCGATGCCGCTCAGCACCGCCCGGCCGCCCGCGGCCGCCGCGCCGTTGATCGCGGACACCAGGACGCTCAGCCCCGTGGAGTCGCAGAAGTCGACAGCCAGCATGTCGATCACCAGCAGCGGCGGCCCGTCCGGACCGCCGGACACCGCGTCGCCCACGGCCTGGCGCAGCTCTCCCGCCGTGGCGATGTCGAGCTCGCCGGCCAGGGCGATGACGGTCACCCCGTCGTTCCGGTCGGTGGTCCAGGAGAAGCCGGCCCGTCTCGCGCCCGCGCGTTCCACGTGTTTCGGCCCCTCCCACCGCCGCGATCCGGCGGTCCTGCACTGTGCGCTTATGGCGCATACGTTCCGACACACCATGATTGCACAGCGCGAGAGAACGGCGGAACCTCTGGTGACACGCGCCGTCAAGGGCTTCCCGGCCGCCGCGCTCGGCGACCCCCGCTCCGCCGGGCGCGCGTACGAGACGCTGGACTGCTCCCCGCGCCGGTGAAAATTTCATATCTGCCCCGATAATTTCGGCTTGCCAGAGCCGCCTCGGGCCGGCGAGCACGCCGTCGTCATTGACCGCCGCATGCCTGGCCTCTACCGTCCGGATGCCCGGCCCGCAAGCCGGGCCGAAATTTTCGGAATCGGTACCCCCCGCGGAGGTCGACGTCCATGCCCCCGTCCTCGCCCCAACGCTCCAGGAGCCGCAGGAGTCTCGCGCTGGCCGCCCTGTTCGGGTTGCTGGCCACGCTCCTCCTGTACGCGACCCCGGCCGACGCCTCGGCCGCGCTGCGCCAGCACGCCGCCGCCCGCGGCAGGTTCATCGGCACCGCCCTGGCCACCGGGCCGCTGGCGAGCGAGACCGCCTACCGCGACCTCGCCGCCGCCGAGTTCAACCAGGTCACCCCCGAGAACGCGCTGAAGTGGGACGCCACCGAGCCCAGCCAGGGCCAGTTCAGCTTCGGCGGCGCCGACGCGATCGTCTCCTTCGCCGCCCAGAACGACCAGCAGGTCCACGGCCACACCCTCGTCTGGCACAACCAGACCCCCGGCTGGGTGCAGAGCCTCGGCGCCACCGCCATGCGCAGCGCCATGCAGAACCACATCAGCCAGGTCGTCGGCCGCTACGCGTCGAACCCGGCCGTCGTGTCGTGGGACGTCGTCAACGAGGTCTTCGACGACAACGGCAACCTGCGCGCCTCGTTCTGGTACAACACGCTGGGCCAGAGCTACATCGCCGACGCCTTCCGCGCCGCCCGCGCCGCCGACCCCGACGCGCGGCTGTGCATCAACGACTACAACACCGAGGGGATCAACGCCAAGAGCACCGCGCTCTACAACCTGGTGAGCTCGCTGCGCCAGCAGGGCGTGCCGGTCGACTGCGTGGGCTTCCAGAGCCACCTCGCCATCCAGTACGGCTTCCCCGGCCAGATGCAGCAGAACCTCCAGCGTTTCGCCGACCTGGGGGTCCAGGTCCGGATCACCGAGCTGGACGTCCGCATGGTGATGCCCCGCGACGCCACCAAGGACGCCACGCAGGCCACCTACTACCGGGACGTGGTCAACGCCTGCCTGGCCGTCACCGCCTGCGCCGGGATCACGATCTGGGGCTTCACCGACAAGTACTCCTGGGTGCCCGACACCTTCTCCGGCCAGGGCGCCGCGCTGATTTACGACCAGAGCTACCAGCGCAAGCCCGCCTACACGGCCGTCCACGACGCGCTCGCCGGCGGCACCGTCACCGACACCACCCCGCCGACCACGCCCGGCACCCCCGCGGCGTCCGGCGTGACGGCGAGCACCGCCACCCTCACCTGGACGGCCTCCACCGACTCCGGCGGCAGCGGCCTGGCCGGCTACACCGTCTACCGGGAGCAGGGCGCCACCGACCCCGAGCTCGGGCGCGGCATCGGCACGTCGCTCACGCTCACCGGGCTGAGCGCCGCCACGCAGTACCAGGTGTACGTGCGCGCCCGCGACGGCGCCGGCAACCTGTCACCCGCCTCGGCCACCGTCACCTTCACCACGGCCACCGGCGGCGGGACCGGTGGCGGCTGCTCCGCGGCCGGGACCGTGCAGACCCAGTGGAGCACCGGCTACGTGGTGCAGCCCGTGACCGTCACCAACACCGGCACCGCCACGATCAACGGCTGGACCGTGACCTTCACCCTGCCCGCCGGCCACGCCCTGACCGGCTCGTGGAACGCCACCCTCACCGTCACCGGCCAGACGGTGACCGCCCGCAGCCTGGCCTACAACGCCACCCTCGCCCCGGGCGCCACCGCCACGTTCGGCTTCCAGGCGTCGCGCCCGTCGGGCGACACGGCCACGCCGAGCGGCTACACCTGCGCCTCCTGACCCGGCCCCGGGGCAATCCCCCGCTCACCCGGCCGGACCGCCCGCGAGCAGGCACGACCCCGGGCGGCGGCCGGGTGTGGGCGCCCGTCGCAGGGGAATGCGGGCCTGTATGGGGATCAGCACGGACCGGAGCGGCGCACAGCGGATCAGTGAGGAGAGGATCGTCACCGTGTCGTCCTGGCGGGAGCTGGACGACGCGATCAGCGAGGTGAGCGGTCCGCGGGGGTCACACCGGCATGGCGGGAACTCCCACTCCTCGGTGGTGTTCCGCGGCCGCTCACGCCCCCCGCACTCGCACCTGTCCGGGCTCGCCCGGCTGGACGGCGACTACCAGGCCGTGGAGCGCCACCTCATCCGCAACTTCCGCAAGTACGCCCACCGCCAGGCCCCGGGGCCGGCGATCTGGGACTGGCTGGCGCTGGGCCAGCACCACGGGCTGCCCACGAGGCTGGTGGACTGGACGTTCTCCCCGCTCGTCGCCCTGCACTTCGCCACGGCGTCCTGGCCCCGTGAGGAGGCCATGCTCATCGGGCTCGACTGCGAGGCGGCCCACCGGCTGCTGCCGGGGGCGCTGCGCGAGGTCCTGGACCGCGAGGGAGCGCTGCTGTTCACGACGGAGATGCTCGCCCGGCGGGCGCCCGACCTGGACAGCTTCGGCAAGCTGGCGGGCGAGGAGCCGTTCATGGCCCTGTTCGAGCCGCCGTCGCTGGACGAGCGGATCGTCACCCAGTCGTCGGTGCTGTCGGCGTTGTCGGACGTGACGTGCTCGGTGGAGCAGTGGCTGGAGAACCATCCCGACCTGTGGTGGGCCTGGCGCATCCCGCCGGAGGTCAAGGCCGAGGCGCGGGAGCGGCTCGACCAGGCCGGCATCAACGAGCGGGCGCTGCTGCCCGGCCTCGACGGACTGGCCGCCTGGCTGCGCCGCTACTACTCGCCGGAGTCGTGCACCGACCACCAGGGCGACGAGTGCGCCCCCGGCAACACCGGCAACGCCTGAGCTCAGGAGGTCCCGAACTCCGAGACGTTCGCCTTCGTGGCCACCTTCACCGGCACGGCCACGGTCTTCGGGATCGTCTGGCCCTTGGCCGCCTTCACCGCGGCATCCACCGCCTGCTGGCCGAGCAGCTTGGGCTGCTGGGCGATGGTCGCGGTCATGGTGCCCGCCTGCACCGCCTTGAGGCCGTCGGGCGTGCCGTCGAAGCCGACCACCTTGACCTGCCCGCCCGCCTTGGCGCCGAGCGCCTTGATCGCGCCGAGCGCCATCTCGTCGTTCTCGGCGAACACGCCGGTCAGGTCGGGGTGCGACTGCAGCAGGTTCGTCATGACGTCCAGGCCCTTGGTGCGGTCGAAGTCGGCCGGCTGCCTGGCGACCACCTGGATCCCCGTGAACGCCTTGATGCCCTCGGCGAATCCCTGGCCGCGGTCGCGGGAGGCGGACGTGCCCGGCGTGCCCTGCAGGACCACCACCTTGCCCGCGCTGCCCATCGCCTTGGCGAGCTGCTGGGCCGCCATCCTGCCGCCCGCCACGTTGTCGGAGGCGACGGTCTGCGCGACCTCGGCGCCGTTGACGCCGCGGTCGGCGGCGATCACCGGGATGCTGGAGCGGTCGGCCGCCTTGACCGCGGGCGCCGCCGCGTCGGAGTCGACCGGGTTGATGATGATCGCCTTCATGCTCTGGCTGGTGAAGTTCTGCACCTGGTTCACCTGCTGGGAGGCGTCGTTCTGGGCGTCGGTGACGGTGAGCGCGGCGCCGAGCTTGGCGGCCTGCGCCTGGGCGCCGTCCCTGAACTGCACGAAGTACGGGTTGTTCAGCGTCGAGACCGACATGCCGAGCTTGACGTCGCCACCGGCGGACGAGCCACCGCCCGACGAGCCCGGCGAGCCGGACGAGCCGCACCCGGTCACGCCAGCCACGAGCGCCGCCACCAGGGCGGCCGGAGCCAGGACTGTCGCGGAAATCCGCATGATCTTCCCCCTTAGGACGTTTCCCTCCGGCGCAGGGTGTCGACGAGGACCGCGAGCGCGATGACCACGCCGATCACCACCTGCTGCCAGAAGGCCGAGACCGACAGCAGGTTGAGGCCGTTGCGCAGGACGGCCAGGATGAGCGCGCCGACGAACGTGCCGAGCGCCCGTCCCTTGCCCCCGGACAGGCTGGCTCCGCCGATGACCACGGCCGCGATCGCGTCCAGCTCGTAGCCGGTGGCGGCCTGCGGCTGGGCCGAGGCCAGCCGGCTGGCCAGCACGATGCCGGCCACCGCGGCGAACCCGCCCGACAACGCGTACGTGATGAGCTTCTGCCGGTCCACCTTGATGCCGGACAGGCGGGCGGCCTCCTCGTTGCCCCCGATGGCGTACATGGCGCGGCCGGGGTAGGTGCGGTTGAGGATCACGGCCGCGATCACGCCCATGACGACCATCACGATGACGGGCACGGGCAGGTAGCGGCCGAGGGTGTCGCCGAGGTGGGCCACCGTCTCGGGCAGCGCGATCGGGCTGCCCTGCGAGATGACGAGCGCCAGGCCGCGGGCGACGCCGAGCATGGCCAGCGTGGCGATGAACGGCGGCAGCTTGCCGTACGCGATGAGGACGGCGTTGACCAGCCCGCAGGCCACGCCCACGGCCAGCGCGACGACGGTGGCGATCGGCCACGGCCAGCCGGCGGAGGTGGCCGTCCAGGCGAGCACGATCGCGGACAGAGCGGCGACGGACCCGACCGACAGGTCGATGCCGCCGGTGACGATGACGAACGTCGAGCCGAACGCCAGGATCGCGGTGACGGAGGCCTGGACGCCCACGTTGAGCAGGTTCGTGAGGCTGAGGAAGTCGGACGACAGCAGCGACAGGCCGACGACGAGCACGACGAGCGCGACCAGCGCGCCGTTCTCGGCGAACCACACGGCCGCCGGCGAGCGGCGCTGGACGAGGACGTTACCGGACACGGCCACCCTCCACCTCCGAGACGGCCAGCGCCATCACGCCGTCCTGCGTGGCCTCCGAGGCCGGGAGCTCGCCGACGAGCCGGCCGCGCGCCATGACGAGGATCCGGTCGCTCATCCCGAGCACCTCCGGCAGGTCGCTGGAGATCATCAGGACGGCGTCGCCGGAGGAGGTGAGCTCGTTGATGAGCTGGTAGATCTCCACCCGGGCGCCCACGTCGACGCCCCGGGTCGGCTCGTCGAGGATGAGCACGCGGGCCCCGGCCACCAGCCACTTGCCGATGACCACCTTCTGCTGGTTGCCACCGGACAGGGTGCGGACCTCCTGGTCGAGCCCGGTCATGCGGATGGCGAGCTGGTCGGCGACCTTCGCGGCGGCCGAGCGCTGGCCCTTGCGGTCGACGAACCCGGCCCGGGTGGCCTCGCGCAGGGTGACCAGGCCGAGGTTCTCGTCGACGGCGGCGCCCAGCACCAGACCCTGGCCCTTGCGGTCCTCCGGGACGAGCCCGAGCCCGGCCGCCATCGCCGCGTGCACGTCGCCGGGCGGCAGCCGCCGGCCGTTCACGGTGACCTGGCCCGCGTCGTAGCGGTCGGCGCCGAACAGCGCCCGCGCCACCTCCGTGCGGCCCGCCCCCACGAGCCCGGCGACGCCGACCACCTCGCCCGCGCGCACCTCGAACGACACGTCCGAGAACACGCCCCGGCGGGTCAGCCCCGCCACCTTCAGCAGCGGGTCGCCGGCCCGGCCCCGCTCGCGCGGGAACTGCTGCTCGATGGGCCGGCCGACCATGAGGCGGACCAGCTCGTCGTGCGGCGTGCTCGCCGGCACCTCCGCCACCGAGCGGCCGTCGCGCAGCACGGTCACCCGGTCGCCGATCTCGGGGATCTCCTCCAGGTGGTGGGTGATGAACACGATCGACACGCCCTCGTCGCGCAGCTGCCTGACGATCGCGAACAGCTTCTCCACCTCGCCGGTGGTGAGCACGGCCGTGGGCTCGTCCATGATCAGGATGCGCGCGTCCAGGGCGAGCGCCTTGGCGATCTCCACCATCTGCATGCGCGCGATGCCGAGCCGCCCGACCGGCGTGCGCGGATCGACCCGGACGTCCACGCGGGCCAGCAGGGCCTCCGCGTCCCGCTCCATGCGGGCGGTGTCCACGAGGCCGAACCGGCGGGGCGGGCGGCCGAGCGCCAGGTTCTCCGCGACCGTGAGCTGGGGGACCAGGTTGAACTCCTGGTAGATGGTGGCGATGCCGAGCGCCCGCGCGTCACCGGCCGACCGGATCCGCACCGGCCGCCCGTCCATCAGGACCCGGCCGCCGTCCGGGTGGTAGGCGCCCGACAGGATCTTGATCAGTGTGCTCTTGCCGGCGCCGTTCTCGCCCAGCAGCACGTGCACCTCGCCCGCGCGCAGGCTCAGATCCACCCCGTCCAGGGCGAGGACCCCCGGGAACTGTTTGCGCAGGCCCTCGGCCCGGAGAATGTCCTCCGTCACGTCGTGATACTTGCCGATAACGCGCCGTCGAACCTCAAATGCGCAGGTGAGATGGGGTGCCCCGGCGCCCGCGGGTCATTCGCCGCCGTAGAGCCTCTCCAGCCCGACCAGCTCGACGGTGCTGTCGCGGCCGGCGGCCCGGCGGAGGTCGTCGGTGAAGCCCGCGCCGCTGAAGCACAGGAGCCGCACGTTGCCCGGCGACTTATCCAAGGGGTGGGGGAGGGGCGGTGCTGCCGCGGGGGACGAGGCGGGCGGGCTCGTCGCGTACGTCCTCGACCAGCTCGCCCGCGATCAGCGACAGCAGCGCGCGCGCCGCGTGGGCGCCGTAGGCGGGGATGTCGCGGGTGAGGGCGCTCAGCGCCGGCCGGACGATCTGGGAGAGCGGCGAGTCGTCCCAGGCCACGATCGACAGGTCACCGGGCACGTCGAGCCGCATCTCCTGGGCCGCCGACATGCCGGCGACCGCCATGATGTCGTTGTCGTAGACGATCGCCGTCGGCCGGGTGGGCGAGCCGACGAGGCGGCGCGTGGCGCGGGCGCCCTCGCCGCCGCTGTAGTCGGTGTGCATGACCGTGTGGCACTCCAGCCCCAGCTCCTCGCACACGGCCGTGAACGCCTGGTCGCGCAGCACGGTGTGGACCAGCTCGGGCAGCCCGGCCACCCGGGCGACGCGGCGGTGGCCGAGCGCCGCGAGGTACTCGACGGTCTCGCGGACGGCCGCGGCGTCGTCGGACCAGACCGGCGTCAGCGAGCCCGCCTCCGAGGGGTGGCCGATCACCACGGCGGGCAGGCCCAGCTCCTCCAGCGCCGTCACGCGCGGGTCGTCGAAGCGCAGGTCGACGAGGATCGCGCCGTCCACCCGCCGCTCGCCCCACCAGCGCCGGTGGACCTCCGCCTCCTGCTCGGGCGTGGCGGCCACCTGCAGCATCAGCGCGTACGAGCGGTCCGCCAGCTCGCCCTCGATGCCGCTGATCAGCTCCATGAAGAACGGCTCCACGCCGAGGACGCGCGCCGGGCGGCACAGGGTCAGCCCCACCGAGTGGGCCTGCGCCCCGCTCAGCGCCCGCGCCGCGCTGTTGGGCCGCCAGCCGATCTCCTCGGCGATGGCCTTGATCGTGGCGCGCCTGGCCTCCGACACCCCCGGCCGGTCGTTCAGCGCGTACGAGACCGCCACCTTGGACACGCCCGCCCGGCGCGCGATGTCGGCGATCGTCGGCCGCTTCACCGAACCCCCTGGAGAACCGCCGAGTGAACCGGTTAGCCACTCGTGCAGACGAACCTTACTACCGCGCCGCGAGGTTGGCACGGCCAGGGTTCGGTACCCGGACGGGCGTCGGCAGATGGGGTCTTGACGCGGCGGCCACGTCACTTTACGTTCGCGTTACTTACCCGGTTCAGTGGGAGCGCTCTCAACGGCCGGGCGGTGCCCGCGTCCGCGTGCCCGCCCTCCGTGGCGACCGCTGGCCCGGCCACACGGCGACTCCTGAGCCGCCATCTCGGGGCTGAGACAGACGGTCGAGCCTCCGCCGCGGCGGGGGAAGGAGAGACAGATGCGAAAGCGGGCGCGGATCCTCGTTCCGCTCCTGGCGGTGGGCCTGGCCTCCGCCGCGTGCTCCGGCGGAGGCCCCGTGGTCGGCCCGACGGGCGGCACGTCCGGCTCCCAGGGCGCCACCGCGGCGAACCCCGGGAACCCCGGGGCGCTGCCCCGCAACGAAACCCTCTACACCACCGGCTCCCAGTGGGGGCCGCCCGCCAACTTCAACCCCATCCGCGAGTGGGACCACGCGACCGGCACCAAGGGCCTGGTCTACGAGACGCTCTTCCACTACGACCCGAACGCCGCCAAGCTCGTCCCCTGGCTGGCCGAGAGCGGCTCCTGGACCAGCCCGACCGTGTACGAGACCAAGATCCGCTCCGGTGTGAAGTGGTCCGACGGCAAGCCGCTGACGGCCAAGGACGTCGCCTTCTCCTACGGGCTCGGCAAGATGGCGACGAGCCCGTACCACAACCTGTGGGACTGGCTGAAGAGCGCCGAGGCCGTCGACGACCGGACCGTGCGCTTCACCTTCTCCACCGCCAACTACCAGGAGTGGGACTTCCACCTCTACAGCCGCGCGATCGTGCCCGAGCACCTGTGGTCCGGCCGGTCGGAGGAGGACGTCCTCAACGGCGTCAACAACGATCCCGTCGGCACCGGCGCCTACCGCTACCAGAGCCACGACCAGGACCGCGTCGTCTGGGTGCGGCGCGACGACTGGTGGGGCAAGAGCGCTCTCAACGTGGAGCCCAAGCCCCGCTACATCGTCGACGTGGTCTCGCCCAGCAACGAGGTGGCCATGGGCATGCTGCTGCAGAAGGGCCTCGACCTGAGCAACAACTTCCTGCCCGGCGTGGCCAACCTGGTCAAGGGTAACTTCGGCCTCGTCACCTACTACGACCAGCCGCCGTACATGCTGTCGGCCAACACCGCCTGGCTGGTGCCCAACACCCGCAAGAAGCCCATGGACGACCCAGCCTTCCGCAGGGCTCTCGCCACCTCCGTCGACACCAAGAAGATCGTCGAGGGCGTGTACGGCAACCTGGTGAAGGCCGCCGGCCCGACCGGGCTGCTGCCGCAGTGGGAGCAGTTCGTGGACCAGTCCGTGGTGAGCCAGAGCGGCTTCACCTTCGACACCGCCAAGGCCAGGAAGACGCTCGCCGACGCCGGCTACCGCGACCGCGACGGCGACGGGCTGGTGGAGAACAAGGACGGCTCCAAGATCAAGCTGACCCTCATCGTGCCCACCGGCTGGACCGACTGGATGGAGGCCGCCCGGGCCATCTCCACCAGCGCCAAGGCCGCCGGCATCGAGGTCACCCCCGACTTCCCCGACTTCAACGCCCTGGTGGAGAAGCGCGGCAAGGGCGACTTCGACCTGCTGCTCAACAACGAGCGGCAACTGTCCAACACGCCGTGGACCTACTACGACTACATCTTCCAGCTCCCCGTCCAGAAGACGCAGAACACCGTCAACTTCGGCCGGTACGAGAACAAGCAGGCCTGGCAGCTCGTGCAGCAGCTCGACCAGGTCAGGACCGACGACGTCGCCGGCATGAAGAAGATCACCTCGCAGCTCCAGAAGATCCACCTGGAGGAGCTGCCGGTCATCCCGCTCTGGTACAACGGCCTGTGGGCCCAGTCCAGCACCAGCGTGTGGAAGAACTGGCCGTCGGCCAAGCCGGGCGCCCCCAAGTCGGCGCCCGTCATGTGGCACAACTGGCTGGAGCTCGGCGGCTTCGAGACCCTCACCCAGATCCAGCCCGCCGCCTCCTGACGGCCGCCTCCCCACGACCGCGCTCCTCCTCCCCCTCGGGAGGAGGAGCCTCTGGAGCCCCCACGTGCGTCGTTACTTCGGCAGGAAACTGCTCGTCTACGCGCTGACCTTCGTGGTCGCCGTCACCGTCAACTGGATGATCCCGCGCTTCATGCCCGGCGACCCCGTGGCCGGCATGCTGGCCCGCGCCGGCGTCTCCCAGCCCGCCGCCGTCGAGGCCATGCGGGTCTACTACACCGACCTGTTCGGCCTGGACCGGCCGTTGTGGCAGCAGTACGCGAGCTTCTGGGGCACCCTGCTCCGTGGCGACTTCGGCATCAGCATCTGGCTGTTCCCCACCCCGGTCAGCACGGTCATCCTGCGCGCCGTGCCGTACACGCTGGGGCTGATGGTGCCGGCCGTGCTGCTGAGCTGGGTCGCCGGCAACCGGCTCGGCGCCTTCGCGGCTCGGCGCCGGCTGCTCGACAACACCGTCCTGCCCCTCGGGTACGTGCTGACGGCCACGCCGTACATGTGGCTGGCCGTGATCCTCGCCTGGGGGTTCGGCGTCGTCGCCGGCTGGTTCCCCGTGGCCGGCGGCTACAGCTTCTCCCTCCAGCCGACCCTGACCGCCGGCTTCCTGCTCGACCTGCTGCACCACTGGGTGCTGCCGTTCCTGTCGCTGTTCCTCGTCGCGCTCGGCGGCTGGGCGATCGGCATGCGCAACATGATCATCTACGAGCTGGAGTCCGACTACGCGTCCTACCTGGCCGCGCTCGGCGCCCCCGCCCGGCTGATCCGCCGCTACGCCTTCCGCAACGCCGTACTGCCGCAGATCACCGGGCTGGCCCTGCAGCTCGGCGTGCTCGTGGCCGGCGCGCTCGTCACCGAGATCGTCTTCTCCTATCCCGGGCTGGGCAGCCTCATCCTCAAGGCCATCCAGAACCACGACTTCTTCCTCCTGCAGGGCACGTTCATGTTCATCGTGATCGGGGTGCTCGTGGCCAACTTCGTCATCGACATCGTGTACGTCGTCGTCGATCCCCGTACCCGCGCCGGGATGGCGGGTGCGCGGGCATGACGGCGACCCTCACCGAGACCGGGCCCGAGCCGCGCGTGGTGCGGCGCGAGGCCCTGCACTTCGCCGTCCGCAACGGCAAGCTCGTCGCCGGCTTCACCGTCGTGCTGGTGCTGCTGCTGGCCGGCCTGCTCGGGCCGCTCCTGCTGGGCTCGGCCCCGCCGAACGAGTACGTCGCCGCGCCCATGCTGCCGCCCTCGTCGGAGCACTGGTTCGGCACCACCACCTTCGGCCAGGACGTCTTCACCCAGTTCGTCCACGGCCTGCGCACCACCTTCGCGGTCGGGGCGCTCGGCGGCGGCATCGCCGCGGTGATCGCGATGGTCGTCGGCTTCGCCGCCGGCTACCGGGGCGGGCTGCTGGACGAGGCGCTGACCATGCTCACCAACGTCGTGCTGGTCATCCCGACGCTCGCGGTGCTGCTCATCATCAACGCCTACCTCGGCATCCGCAGCGTCGCCGTGCAGGCCCTGTTCATCGGGCTCACCTCCTGGCCGTGGGCGGCCCGCGCGATCCGGGCGCAGACGTTCTCCCTGCGTACCCGGGACTTCGTGGACCTGGCCCGGCTCAGCGGGCTCCGCACGGGCCGGATCATCGCGCGGGAGATCGCGCCGAACATGAGCTCCTACCTGTTCATGACGTTCATCCTGCTGTTCGGCGGCTCCATCCTCATCGCCTCCTCGCTCGACTTCATCGGCCTCGGCCCCACCGAGGGCGTCTCGCTCGGGCTGATGCTGCAGAACGCCACCCAGTGGAGCGCCCTGCAGCTCGGCCTGTGGTGGTGGTTCGTGCCGCCCGGCGCGGCGATCACCGCCGTCGTCGGCGCCCTGTACGTCGCCAACGTCGGCCTCGACGAGGTCTTCAACCCGAAGCTGAGGACGACATGAGCCTGACGGTCACCGACCTGCGGGTCTTCTACCAGACCCTCCGGGGCGAGGTACGGGCCCTCGACGGCGTGTCGTTCTCCGTGGCCGACGGGGAGATCCTCGGCCTGGCCGGCGAGTCCGGCTGCGGCAAGACCACGCTGGGCAAGAGCCTCATCCGGCTGGACAGCCGCATGCGCCACGCCGGAGGCACGGTCGAGCTGGACGGCCGGGAGCTGCCCATCGGCGACGACCGGGCCATGAACGCCTTCCGCTTCCGCGAGGTGTCGCTCATCCCGCAGTACTCGATGAGCGCGCTCAACCCCACCCGCAAGATCGGCCGCATGGTCGCCGAGTTGCTGCGCTCCCGCGGCGAGACCCTCGACCGGGAGCGGCTGGAGTCGCGCCTCGACCTGGTCGGGCTGCCGCGCGAGGTGCTCGACCGCTACCCGATCGAGCTGTCCGGCGGCATGAAGCAGCGCGTCGTCATGGTCGTCTCGACCCTGCTCGACCCGTCGCTGCTGGTCGCCGACGAGATCACCTCCGCGCTCGACGTCTCCACCCAGAAGGCCGTCGCGCGGGCGCTGCTCGGCTTCCGCGACGGCGGCCACGTCGGCAGCATGCTCTTCATCACCCACGACCTCGCGCTCACCTCGCACATCGCCGACACGATCATGGTGATGTACGCGGGCAGGATCGCCGAGAAGGCGCCGGCCAAGGTGATGATCGCGCAGCCGCGCCACCCGTACACCCGGCTGCTCATCGACGCGCTGCCCGAGGTGGGCGCCCGCCACGCCGGCAGGCGGCTGACCGGCATCGCCGGCAGCCCGCCCTCCCTGCTCGACCCGCCGCCCGGCTGCCGTTTCCGCGACCGCTGCCCCCTCGCCGACGACGGCTGCGCCGAGCAGCCGCCGGTCGTCGAGGTCGAACCCGGCCACCACGTGGCCTGCTGGAAGGCCTGATGCTCACACTCGACAACGTCACCAAGGTCTACAAGGTCGGTGCCCTCGGCGGGAAGGCGGTGACCGCCGTGGACCGCGTCAGCTTCGACGTCCAGGCCGGCGAGGTGGTCTCGCTGATCGGCGAGAGCGGCAGCGGCAAGTCCACGATCGGCCGCATGATCCTCGGCCTCACCTCCGTCACCGGCGGCGCCATCACCGTCGCCGGGACCCCCGTCACGCCCGGCCGCGACTACTACCGGTCCGTGCAGGGGGTCTTCCAGGACCCGTTCAGCTGCTACAACCCGGTCTTCAAGGCCGACCGGGTGTTCCGGCTGATCAAGGAGACGTACCATCCGGCCGTGCCCGAGGACGAGTGGGCCGAACGGGTCCGCTCGGCCGTGCGCGACGTCCGGCTCAACCCCGGGGAGGTCCTCGGCAAGTACCCCCACCAGCTCAGCGGCGGCCAGCTCCAGCGCATGCTCATCGCCCGCGCGCTGCTGCTGGACCTCAAGCTGCTCGTCGCCGACGAGATCACCAGCATGCTCGACGCGTCCACCCGCGTCGACGTGCTCAACCTGCTGGCCGACCTCAAGGCCCGCGGCCTGGCCGTGCTGTACGTCACGCACGACCTCGCCCTCGGCACCTACCTCGCCGAGCGGACCGTCGTGCTGTGGCGCGGCTCGGTCGTCGAGCGGGGCCCGACCGAGCAGGTGTTCGGCGACCCCCTCCACCCCTACACCCGCCGGCTGCTGTCGGCCGTGCCCCGGCTGCACGCCCCCTGGGAGGACGCGCCCGAGGTGCGATCCTGCCTCTACCACGAGAAGGGCGCCACGGGCGGCCTGGCGGAGGCCACGCCGGGCCACTTCGTGGCCTGCGCCCGGCTCAGCGACTGCCAAGGAGACCTTTCTTGACCGCGTACCACCCGCTGTCCGACGGCTGGACCCTGCGTCCCGCCCTCACCGGCGGCTCCCTCCCTCCGGCGGTCTCCGGCGCCGGAGCCGTACCCGCCACCGTGCCCGGCTGCGTCCACACGGACCTGCTGGCCGCGGGCCTCATCGACGACCCCTACCTCGACGACAACGAGAACCGCCTCGGCTGGATCGGCGACACCGCCTGGACCTACGCCACCACGTTCACCTGGGCCCCGGACGGGCACGACCGCACCGACCTGGTCTGCGAGGGGCTGGACACCGTCGCCACCGTCACCCTCAACGGGGTCCGTCTCGGCGCCACCGCCAACCAGCACCGCTCCTACCGCTTCCCGGTGCGGCACCTGCTGCGCGAGGGCGCCAACACGCTGGAGGTCCGCTTCGACCCGGCCCCCGCCTACGCCGAGGCGTGGCGGGCCGCCCTGGGCGAGCGGCCCGGCGCATACGAGGCGCCGTACCCGTTCGTCCGCAAGGCCGCCTGCAACTTCGGCTGGGACTGGGGCCCGGCCCTCGTGACGGCCGGCATCTGGCGGCCCGTCGGGCTGGAGAGCTGGAGCGGCGCCCGCCTGGCCGAGGTCCGCCCCGTCGTCCGCGTCACCCCTTCGGGGGAGCGCGGGGAGCGGGGCGAGCACGGCGAGGTGGAGGTCCACGTCCGGGTCGAGCGGGCCACGGAGGCGCCGCTGGTGGTGACCGCCGAGGTCGCCGGGACCACCGTGGAGGTCCCCGTCCCCGCCGGGCGGCGCCGCGCCGTCGTGCGCGTGCCGGTGGCCGAGCCGCTGCTGTGGTGGCCGCGCGGCCACGGCGCGCAGCACCGCTACGACCTGACCGTCCGCCTGGGCGACGCGTCCGGGCGGGACGCCGGGGAGTGGCGGCGGAAGATCGGGTTCCGGACCGTCGAGCTCGAACGGGAGGCGTTCCGGCTGTCCGTCAACGGCGTGCCGGTGTTCGTGCGCGGCGTCAACTGGATCCCCGACGACTGCTTCCCCGCCCGCGTCACCCGCGACCGCCTGGCCGGGCGGTTCGCGCAGGCCACCGGCGCCGGGGTCAACCTGCTGCGCGTCTGGGGCGGCGGCCTGTACGAGAGCGAGGACTTCTACGACCTGGCCGGCGAGCTGGGCCTCATGGTGTGGCAGGACTTCCCGTTCGCCTGCGCCTCCTACCCGGAGGAGGAGCCGTTCCGCACCGAGGTGGAGGCCGAGGCCCGCGAGAACGTCACCCGCCTGGCCCCCCACCCCAGCCTCGTCCTGTGGTGCGGCAACAACGAGAACCTGGAGGGCCACGCCGACTGGGGCTGGCCCGAGCGCCTGGAGGGCCGTACCTGGGGGGCCGGCTTCTACCACGACCTGCTGCCGTCGATCGTCGCCGAGCTCGACCCCGGCCGCCCGTACTGGCCGGGCAGCCCCTACTCGGGGTCGCCCGAGCTGCCGCCCAACGACCCGGCGGCCGGCACCATCCACATCTGGGACGTGTGGAACCGCGAGGACTACACCCGCTACGCCGCCTACACCCCGCGCTTCGTCGCCGAGTTCGGCTTCCAGGGTCCGGCGGCGTACGCGACCATGCGCCGCGCCATCGGCGGCGAGCTGACCCCCGACGCCCCGCTCGTCCTGCACCACCAGAAGGCCGACGACGGCAACGGCAAGCTGCTGCGCGGCCTCGGCGACCACCTGCCGCGGCCCGCCACGTTCGACGCCTGGCACTACCTCACCCAGCTCAACCAGGCACGGGCCGTCGCCTACGGCATCGAGCGGTTCCGCGCGCTCGCCCCGCACTGCTCCGGCACGATCCTCTGGCAGCTCAACGACTGCTGGCCGGTCACCTCCTGGGCCGCGGTGGACGGCGACGGCCGGCGCAAGCCCCTGTGGTACGCGCTGCGCCGCGTCTACGGCGACCGGCTGCTGGCCCTGCGGGACGGCGAGGCCGCCGTCGTCAACGACACGGACCGGCCCTGGCGGGGCGAGCTGCTGCTCGTACGGCACGGTCTCGGCGGCGAGCCGCTGGCCAAGGAGTCCGTCCCGGTGGAGGTGGCGCCCCGCTCGGCCGCGCGGATCCCGCTGCCCCCGCCCGTGGCGGTTCCCGGCGACCCGCGGCGCGAGCTGCTGGTCGCCCGGCTCGGGGAGGCGCGCACCGTGGCGTTCTTCGCCGAGGACACCGCCGTCGACTTCCCGCCGGCCGCCTACGAGGCGCGCGCCGAGCCGGTCGAGGGCGGCTACCGGGTCACGGTCACCGCCCGGACGGTGCTGCGCGAGCTCGCGCTGTTCCCCGACCGGCTGGACCCCGCCGCCTCGGTGGACGACATGCTCGTCACCCTGCTGCCGGGGGAGTCGGCCACGTTCACCGTGGCGACCGGTCAGGAGCTGAACCCCGGCGACCTGACCGGCCACCCCGTCCTACGGTGCGTCAACGAGAGCGCGCCCTGACGCCGCCTCCAGCACCTTGAGCGGGCCGGTCTGCTCCGGCAGGCCGGCCCGCGCGCCGACCTCCACCCGGCCGTCCACCACCCGGGCCGGGTACGTCGGCACCGCGACGCCCGGCTCGTCCAGGCAGAGGCCGGTGACGAGGGAGAACACCTGCTTGTGCAGCGGAGAGGCCACCGTCGGCTCGCCGCCCCGCGTGCCGACGATGCCCCGGGAGAGCACGCAGGCGCCGCTGAACGGGTCGCGGTTGCCGATCGCGTACACGGCGCCGTCGAAGGTACGGAAGAGGGCCACCTGCTCGCCGTCCACCAGAGCGCACACGCCGCGCTCCGGCAGCAGTACGGGGTAGTCGCACACGGTCGTCCAGCTCATGAGAACAGTCACGGGGTCACCACCATCGGCTTGATCTGGTCACGTTCGCGGTCGAAGACGATCGAGGGGTCGGGGACGCCGGGGGCGTTGACGAAGCTGACGAAACGGCTCAGCTTCTCCGGGTCCTCGATGGTGGCGCGCCACTCGTCCTGGTACGTGGTCACGTGGTGCGCCATCTGGGCGTCCAGCTCGGCGCACAGCCCCAGCGAGTCGTTCACGATCACGTCGCGGACGTGGTCGAGACCGCCCTCGATGGACTCGACCCAGGCGGCGGTGCGCTGGAGCCGGTCGGCCGTGCGGATGTAGTACATGACGAACCGGTCGATGGTCCTGATCAGCTCGTCGGTGGACAGGTCGGAGGCGAACAGGTCGGCGTGGCGGGGCTTGAAGCCGCCGTTGCCGCCGACGTACAGGTTCCAGCCCTGCTCGGTGGCGATGATGCCGAAGTCCTTCGAGCGGGCCTCGGCGCACTCGCGGGCGCAGCCCGACACCGCCGACTTCAGCTTGTGCGGCGCCCGCAGGCCGCGGTAGCGCAGTTCCAGGGCGATGGCCAGGCCCACCGAGTCCTGTACGCCGTAGCGGCACCAGGTGGAGCCGACGCACGACTTGACCGTGCGCAGCGCCTTGCCGTACGCGTGGCCCGACTCGAACCCGGCGTCGACGAGCCGCTTCCAGATTTCCGGGAGCTGCTCCACGCGGGCGCCGAACAGGTCGATCCGCTGCCCGCCGGTGATCTTGGTGTAGAGGCCGAAGTCGCGGGCCACCTCACCGATCACGATGAGCTTGTCCGGCGTGATCTCGCCGCCCGGGATGCGCGGCACGACCGAGTAGGTGCCGTTCTTCTGGATGTTGGCCAGATACGCGTCGTTGGTGTCCTGCAGCGCCGCCCGCTCGCCCTCCAGCACGTGCCCGTTGTGCAGCGAGGCCAGGATGGAGGCCACCGTGGGCTTGCAGATGTCGCAGCCGCGCCCGGTCCCGTGGTTGGCGATCAGCTCGGAGAACGTCGTGACGCCGCGCACGCGGATGATGTCGAACAGCTCGGCCCGCGAGTACGTGAAGTGCTCGCACAAGGCCTTGCTGATCTCGACGCCCGACTTCTCCAGGAGCTGCTTGAGCATCGGCACGCAGCTTCCGCACGTGGTGCCGGCCCGGGTGCACGCCTTGACGCCGGGGACGTCGGTCACGCCCTTGTCGGCGATGGCCATGCGGACCGCGCCCGCGCTCACGTTGTTGCAGGAGCAGACCTGCGCGTCGTCGGGCAGGTCGAGCCCGGCCGCCCCCGCCCCGGTGAACAGCAGGTCGGCGGGCGCGGCGGGCAGGGCCTTGCCGACGAACGGCCGCAGCGTCGCGTACGGCGAGGCGTCGCCGACGCAGATGCCGCCGAGCAGCGTCCGCGCGTCGTCGCTGATGAACAGCTTCTTGTAGACGCCGCCCACCGGGTCCATGTAGGTGACGTCGAGCGCTCCGCTCATCGCGCCGAACTGCGCCACCTCGACGCCCAGCAGCTTGAGCTTGGTCGACAGGTCGGCCCCCTCGAAGCCGGCCGTCCCGCCGAGCACGCGGTCGGCGGCCACCTCGGCCATCGTGTTGCACGGCCCGACCAGGCCGTACACCTGGCCGCCGGCCAGCGCGCACTCGCCGATCGCGTAGATGGCCGGGTCGGAGGTGCGCATGCCCTCGTCGACCACGATGCCGCCGCGCTCGCCCACGTCGAGCCCGCTGGCGCGGGCCAGCTCGTCGCGCGGCCTGATCCCCGCCGAGAAGACGACGATCTGCGCGTCGAGCAGCGTGCCGTCGGGCTTGCGCAGGCCGGTGACCCGCCCGCCGGCGTCGGTGACGATCTCCTGGACGCCCGCCCCGGCGTGGACGCTCAGCCCCAGCCCCTCGATGTGCCCCTTCAGCACCGAGCCGCCGCCCTCGTCCACCTGGCGCGGCATCAGCCACGGGCTCATCTCGACGATGTGCGTGCGCAGGCCGAGGCCGCGCAGCGCGTCGGCCGCCTCCAGGCCGAGCAGACCGCCGCCGACGACCACGCCCTCCGACGCCCCCTCCGACGCCTCGCGGATCGCGTCGAGGTCGTCGATGGTGCGGTAGACGAAGGCGTGCTCCGCGCCCGGCACCGGCGGCACGAACGGCGCCGACCCGGTGGCCAGCACCAGCACCTCGTACGGAACGGTCGCGCCGTCGGCCGTGGTGACCACGCGCGCCTCCCGGTCGATTTCGGTGACGCGGGTCCCCAGGCGGGTCTCGACCCCCTCGGGCACCTCGTAGGTGAGCTCCTCCATGCTCGTCCCGGTCAGGTACGAGGTCAGCGCCACCCGGTCGTAGGCCGGGCGGGGCTCCTCGCCGATGACCGTGATCCGGCCGTCGAAGCCCCGCTCGCGCAGCGCCTCGACGAACCGGTGGGCGGTGGGCCCGTATCCCGCGACGACGACTCCGGTCATGCCGAAACCCCTTCCTGCTCACACAGCCAGCCGACGATGCCCTCGACCGCGTCGCGGCAGGTGCCGCAGCCGGTCGTGGCCCTCGTCGCCGCCGCTATCCCGGCCACGTCCCGCGCGCCGGCTTCCCAGCACGCCCGGATCTGGCCCTTGGTCACGTTGTTGCACTGGCACACCTTGGCCGCGTCCGGCATCAGCGTCGGGCTGTCGGCCACGTGCGCCGCCGACGACAGGCCGGGGAACAGCAGCCCCGCCCGGTCGCCCGGCAGGGCGCCGCCCCGGTCGAAGAGCTGCGTCACCGTCCCGACCGCGTCGCTCTCGCCCAGCAGGATCGCGCCCACCAGCCGCCCGTCACGGATGACGAGCTTGCGGTAGGTGCCGCGGGCCCGGTGGCTGAAGCGCACCACCTCGGCGTGCTCCTCGGTGAGCTGCGTCTCGCCCATCGCGGCCAGCTCCACGCTCTTGGCCTTCAGCCGGGTCACCAGCCGCGAGCCGCGGTAGAGGGCCTTGCCGCCGGTGATGACGTCGGCCGCCACCGTGGCCTGCTCCCAGGCGGGCGCCACCAGGCCGTACACGGTGCCGTCGTGCTCGGCGCACTCGCCGATGGCGAAGATCGACGGGTCGTCGGTGCGCATCTCGTCGTCCACGACGACGCCGCGCCGCACCTCCAGCCCGGCGTCGGCGGCCAGGCCCGTGACCGGGCGGACGCCGCAGGCCAGGACCACGAGGTCGCCCTCGACCAGCTCGCCGCCGGCCAGGGCGACGCCGTCCTCTCGCACCGCCTCGGCGCTCACGCCGGTGCGGATGTCCACGCCCAGCCCGGCCAGCGTCTCGCCGAGCACCTGCCCGGCCTCCACGTCGAGCTGGCGCTCCATGAGGTGGCCGGCCAGGTGCAGCAGCGTCACGGGCAGGCCACGCCCCGCCAGGCCGCGGGCGGCCTCGATGCCGAGCAGCCCGCCGCCGATGACCACGGCGCGCCGGCTGTGCTCGGCGGCCTTCAGGATGCGCCCGCAGTCGTCCAGCGTGCGGAACGGGATCGCCCGCTCCACGCCGGGCAGCCGGGGCACGATCGCCTCGCTGCCGGTGGCCAGCACGAGCACGTCGTACGGCACGCGGCGCCCGTCCTCGGTGATCACCGAGCGGGTGTCCCGGTCGAGGCACGTGACGGCGCTGCCGAACGCCGCCTCCACCCGGTGCGCGGCGTACCACGCCGGGTCCACCAGGCGCACCTGGTCGGGCCGGGTGGTCCCGGCGAGCACGTTGGACAGCAGCACCCTGTTGTACGGCTGGGACGTCTCGGCGCCGAGCACCGTGACCGTGATGTGCGGGTCACGTGCCCGCACCTCGCTGACCAGGCGTGAGCCGGCCATGCCGTTCCCTACGACGACGAGTCTCATGCGACCCTCTCCACTTTGACGGCGCACACCTTGAACTCAGGCATCCGGGAGACGGGATCGAGCGCGGGGTTGGTCAGGCGGTTGGCGCCCTCCCAGTGGAACGGCATGAACACCGTGTCGCGCCTGATCGCGTCGCTGATCCTGACCACTGCCTGGCTGTCGCCCCGCCGGCTGCTGACCCGCACCATGTCTCCCGCGCTGATCTCCAGCTCGCCGGCGAGGTCCGGGTGGAGCTCCACGAAGGGCTCGGGCGCCGCCTCGGCCAGCGGGGCGATGCGCCGGGTCTGGGCGCCGCTCTGGTACTGGGCGAGCACGCGGCCGGTCGTGAGGTAGAGGGGGTAGTCCTCGTCGATCTCCTCGGCGGCGGGGCGGTGCTCGACCGCGACGAACCGGGCCCGGCCGTCCGGGGTGGCGAACCGGTCGAGGAACGGCCGCGGCGTGCCCGGGTGCTCGGGGGTGGGGCAGGGCCAGAAGACGCCCTTCTCCCGCTCGATCCGCTCGTACGTGATGCCCGCGTAGTCGGCGATCCCGCCCGCGCTGGCCCGGCGCAGCTCGTCGAACACCTCGCGCGGATCGGCGGAGTAGGCGTGGCCGAACCGCTTGGCCAGGCCCTGCAGGAGCTCCAGGTCGCTGCGGACCCCGTCGGGCGGGGCGACGGCCTGGCGGCGCAGCAGCACCCGGCCCTCCAGGTTCGTCATGGTGCCGGTCTCCTCCGCCCACTGCGTGACGGGGAAGACGACGTCGGCCATGGCGGCGGTCTCCGACAGCACGACGTCGGCCACCACCAGCAGGTCGAGGGCGCGCAGCCGGTCGGTGACGTGCCCGGAGCGGGGCGCCGACACCACCGGGTTGGAGCCGAACAGCAGCAGCGCCCGCGGCCCCTCCGGGGTGCCGAGCGCGTCCAGCAGCTCGTAGGCCGAGCGGCCGGCGCCGGGCAGGTCCTCGGGGGACACCCCCCACACGCGGGCGACGTGCTCGCGGGCCGCCGGGTCGTCGATCTTGCGGTAGCCGGGGAGCTGGTCGGCCTTCTGGCCGTGCTCGCGGCCGCCCTGGCCGTTGCCCTGCCCGGTCAGGCAGCCGTACCCGGAGCCGGGCCGGCCGGGCAGGCCCAGCGCGAGCGCCAGGTTGATGAACGCGGTGACGGTGTCGGTGCCCTTGGCGTGCTGCTCGGCGCCGCGGCCGGTGAGCACGACGCCCCGCTGCGCCGAGGCCAGCGCCCGGACGGCCTGCCGCATGCGGGGCACCGGCACGCCGGTGATCCGCTCGACCCGCTCCGGCCACCAGGAGGAGAGCGAGGTGCGCACCGCCTCGAAGCCGGAGGTGCGGGCGGCGACGTACTCCTCGTCCACGAGCCCGTCGGCGATGGCCAGGTGCAGCAGGCCGAGCGCCAGCGCGAGGTCGGTGCCGGGGGTGGGCTGCAGGTGCAGCCAGGCGAGCTTGGCGGTCGCCGTGCGGCGCGGGTCGATGACGATGAGCCGCGGCCCGTCCAGGTGCCGGACGAACGGCGGCATGGTCTCGGCCACGTTGCCGCCGGCCAGCAGCACGACGTCGGCCTGCGCGAGGTCCGTGATCGGGAACGGCATCCCGCGGTCCATGCCGAACGCCCGGTTGGAGGCGGCCGCGGCCGACGACATGCAGAAGCGGCCGTTGTAGTCGATCTGACTGGTGCCCAGCACCACCCGGGCGAACTTGCCGAGCTGGTAGGCCTTCTCGTTGGTCAGCCCGCCGCCGCCGAACACGGCCACGCCGTCGGGGCCGTGCTCGGCGCGGATCTCGGAGAGCCGGCCGGCCACGTGGTCGAGGGCGGTCTCCCACGAGACGGGCCTGCCGTGCAGCAGCGGGCTGGTCAGGCGCTCGCCGCCGGTGAGCAGCTCGGCCGCGGTCCACCCCTTCTGGCACAGGGCGCCGCCGGCGTTGGCCGGGATGTCGGTCCTGGGACTGATCACCGCCTCGGCGGTGATCGCCATCCCGCACTGCAGGGCGCAGTACGGGCAGTGGCTCAGCACGGGAAGCTCGATCATGTCTCAGACCCTGGCGTGGGCGAGGCTGGCGACGCGCGAGACGCCGACGGTCCGGGTGTAGCACCACCAGGTCAGGACGAAGCAGGACACGTAGAAGGCGCCGAAGGCGGCCAGTGCCGTCGCCGGGCTGCCGGTCTGCGCGAACGACATGCCGAACGCCCGGTTGATGAGGAACCCGCCGAGCGCGCCGACCGCGGAGATGATGCCGATCGCCGCCGACGCCTGCCGCTTGCCGTACAGGAGAGCCTCCTCGCCCTCGCCGCGCTCGGCGACCGCCTTGGCCTGGAAGATCGCGGGGATCATCCGGTACGTCGAGCCGTTGCCGATGCCCGCGGTGATGAACAGCGTCTGGAAGGCCAGGAAGAACGGCCAGAACGCGCCCGAGTCGACGGCGAGCCAGACCAGCGTGACGCCCACGCCCATGCCGGCGAAGTTCCACAGCGTGACCGGAGCGCCGCCGAGGCGGTCGGCCAGCCAGCCGCCGACGGGCCGGATGAGGGAGCCGACCAGCGGCCCGGCGAAGGCCACCGCCGCCCACGGGGAGTCCGGGAACAGGCTCTTGGCCAGCAGCGGGAACGCCGTCGAGTAGCCGATGAACGAGCCGAACGTGCCGATGTAGAGGAACGACATGATCCAGGTCTGCGCCCGTCCGGCGACGGCGAGCTGCTCGCGGGGGCTGGCCTTGGCGGTGCTCAGGTTGTCCATGAAGAACCAGGCGCAGCCGGCGGCCACCAGGATGAACGGCACCCAGAACCAGCCGGCCGCGGCCAGCCCGAGCCCGCCGATCACCAGCGGCATGACGAGCTGCACGGAGCTGACGCCGATGTTGCCGCCGGCCGCGTTGAGGCCGAGGGCGACGCCCTGCTTGGAGCGGGGGTAGAAGTAGGTGATGTTGGCCATGCTGGAGGCGAAGTTGCCGCCGCCGACCCCGGCCAGCGCCGCGATCACCAGGAACAGCCAGTACGGCGTGCCCGGGTTGTTCACCGCCACCCCGAGGAGCACCGCCGGGATGAGCAGCATGAGCGCGCTGAAGGTGGTGAAGGTACGCCCGCCGAACCTGGCCGGGCCGAACGTGTAGGGCACCCGCAGCGCCGAACCGATCAGGTTCGGCAGCGCCACCAGCCAGAAGAGCTGGTCGGTGGAGAAGTCGTAGACGCCCATCCTGGTCGCCACGATGCTCCAGAGCGTCCACACGGTGAAGCCGAGATGCTCGGCGAAGATCGAGAAGATGAGGTTCCGCCGTGCGATCCTCTTCCCTCTGGTCTCCCAGAAGGTCTCGTCATCGGGGTGCCATTCGGCGAGCCACCGCGCCATCATCTCCTCCTACGCTCGGTCTTTCTGGCTGCGAGCCTAGGAAGGGCGGGTTACGCACTCTGACGGTCCGTGGCGGTGCTCCGGTTACGTGTGTCGCACGCCTGTAACAAAGCGCACACATGGGTAACGAGCGAAACACGGCCGCAACAATCGCCATGTGAGAACTAAGGGGTCCGGGGGCCGGAGGACTCAGGGTCCGGCAGGACCAGCGTCGCCAGAGCCGCGCGTGAGGCTTACGGCCGCCGAGGTCTGGCGCTGATCGGTCTTACCGACCGCGCTCGTTGGATCCACGTCCTGACCTTGGCATTCACGTCGTGGACATGTGTGGGACGTGTCGTCACGCTGTTCGCATCCGGTCATGCTCGGGGATGGGCAATCCGATGCGCGGCAGATTCGCTGAATCGTCTCGTCCAGCGAGGACTCTTGAGGAATCAGTGCTTCCTCGGGCGGGCCGAGCCGGTCGTCCTGGACGTACCACCCGGGCGCTGATTCGTCAGCAGGATGCGCCCATTGGTGAGTGGCAAGGGCCGCCGCCGGTCCGGGGGATGTCAGCGCGCTCGAGGGAAAAGCCGCTCGACAGCGGTCACCACCGCGGCGCGGCGGGCGGCGATGGTGGGGTCCACGGCGTGTGCGGCGGCGGCCTCGCTGTGTTCGGGTTGCGACGCCCAGGTCGTGGCGATCTGGTTGACCAGGGCGAGGACGTCGGCCGGGTCCCAGGCGGGGTCGAGCTGTCCAGCCTGTTGCGCCTGGCGGAGCTGGTCGATTTTGCGGGCGATCAATGCCTGGGCGGGATCGTCGGCAGCGGCTGTGGTGCCCGGCAGTTCGAGGCGGCCCCAGGTGATCAGGCGGTAGTGGTCCGGACGGGCGACGAAGTAGTCGAACAGGCGGCCCGCGTAGCCAGGGAGGTCGGAGGGGTCCATCTGGGTGGCCTCGGCGATGACGACGTGCTCCCGTGCAGCGACGTCGGCATAGAGCGCATCTTTGCCGCGGAAGTAGGCGTAGACGCGTTCTTTGCTGGTCCTGGCGAGTTTGGCGATGCGGTCCACGCGGGCGCCGGCGATGCCGTGGCGGGCGAACTCCTCCATGGCAGCGGCAAGGACGCGCTCGCGCGTGGTGTCGCCGGCGGCGGCGGGCGCTGCGGTCTGGCCGGAGTCGCGGGACTGGGGCATGGCCCCAGGATAGAGCACCGAACCGTTTGGTTTGGCATTCCGGCGATCGGCGCATAGAGTCAAACAGAACAGTTCGGTTTGACCTCTGCGGGTGAAGCCGGCGAACCACTGAGGGAGTGAACTCATGCAGCACCGCAATCTGGGCTCTCAGGGTCTGCGCGTCTCGGCGCTCGGCCTGGGGATCATGGGCATGTCCATGGCCTACGGCGCCTCGAACGACGACGAGGGCATCGCGACCATCCGCCGCGCCCACGAACTCGGGATCGACTTCTTCGACACCGCCGAGCTGTACGGCGCCGGTACCGGCAGCAACGAGATCCTCCTGGGCGAGGCGGTCAAGGACTTCCGCGACGAGGTGGTCCTCGCCACCAAGTTCGGCTTCGACATGACCGCCCAGCTGCTCAGCCCCGGCTTCGACAGCCGCCCGGAAAACATCCGCAAGGTCGCCGAGAACAGCCTGCGCTACCTGCAGAGCGACCACATCGACCTCTTCTACCAGCACATCTCCGACCCCGCCGTTCCGGTCGAGGAGGTCGCCGGCGTGGTCGGCGAACTGATCGCCGAGGGCAAGGTGAAGTACTTCGGCCTGAGCAACGTCGGCCCCCAGTACATTCGCCGCGCCCACGCCGTCACCCCGGTCTCCGTGCTCCAGTACGAGTACTCGCTCTTCGAGCGGGAGGTGGAGGAGAAGATCCTTCCCGTTCTGCGGGAACTCGGCATCGGCCTGGTGCCCTACTCCCCGCTCGGCCGCGGCTTCCTCGCCGGCCAGGTCAAGCCCGCGAGCGAGTACGCCGCGGACGACATGCGCAGCTGGGACGAGCGTTGGCAAGGCGAGAACTACACGTACAACGTGCACGCCATCGAACAGCTCAAGAATCTGGCCGACACCAGGGGCATCACTACCGCCCAGCTCGCGCTGGCCTGGCTGCTCGCCCAGGGCGAGGACATCGCGCCCATTCCCGGCACCCGCAGCACCAAGCGCCTTGAGGAGAACGCCGGCGCCGTCGACGTCCAGCTCTCGGCCGCCGATCTGGCCCGCATCACTGAGATCCTTCCCCACGGCTCGGCAGGCAGCCGCTACCCCGCTGCGATGCTGTCCAGCTTCACCACAGACTGACCACGCCGGGAGTCATCGCCTCCTGACGGGCAAGGGGCCTCCGCCGCGTTTCCGTCACGCGTCGGTCCTCACTGCGCGGGCCGCGAAGGCGGCCGGGGTGAGGCCGGTGCGGTCGCGGAAGAAGCGGCCGAAGTTCGCGAGGTCGGTGAAGCCGAGGTGGACGGCCACGGCCCGGGCATCCCACCGGGCAGCTCCCAGCAGGCGCCGGGCTTCCAGCAGGCGCCGCTCGTCGATGAGCTCGCGTACTCCCTTGCCGGTGGCGTCCCGCGCGGCGCGGCTGAGGGTGCGGACCGAGCAGCCGAGCAACTCGGCGTAGTCCACGGCTTGGTGCAGCTCGCGAAAGTGCAGCTCCAAGGCGTCCAGGAAGCGTCCGTACCGGTCGGCGCGGCCGGTGCCGGCCGTGGCCGTGCCGATCGGGGCGATGCCCGGGGAGGTGGCCAGGCGCAGCAGCAGCGATTCGAGCAGGCTGCGCCGCAGGGCGTGGTGGATGTCGAGGGGGCGCCGCCCCAGTGCGCGGTGTTCGTCCAGGAGCTGGAGTGCCGTCTGCTGGAGCCAGGCGGCGTCGTCGGGGTGCGGGCTGAGCACGGCAGGGGCCTCGTGCGCGGTGAGCGGGGCCAGGAGACGGGAGAGGTCGGGCCGCAGCACGTCCGGTTTGAACAGGATGAACGGGCCGCGGGCCGCGCCGGGCGGATGCCAGCACTGCACGTGCCCGGGACGCACCCACAGCCACTGGCCGGGGGCGACGGTCCGCGTGACGTGGTCGACGTCGTGCCGCAGCTCACCCTCGGTGATCGCGATGAGGTAGTGGAAGGTGGCACGGCCCGGACGGGGCGGGTTCCACGGCCAGTCGTCATGCTGGGCGAAGAAGTCCTCGACGGTACTCACCTCAAGGCCGTACGGGGTACCGACCGGGGGCTGGAAAGCGAACAGCGGAACCGCAGCTGGTCCGGCCTGCCTGCTCGCTCCGGAGTGTCGCTTGCCGACCATCATGTGTCCGCAGCCTACCGCCCTTCTGCTCGGCTGCGGCGGAAGGATGGACGTGCCACCGCGCCCGCGCGGTGCACCCTCCGCGTCCTTCGATGCCACAGTCCGTCAC
>NZ_JBEXDT010000100.1:0-31929 GCF_040605905.1 Nonomuraea sp. NPDC005501
CGAGTGCTCCAGGCCGAGCGGGGTGAACAGCAGGTCCTTGAGTGCCTGGTCCCAGGTGCGGCCGGTGAGGACCTCGATGAGGCGGCCCAGCACGATGTAGCCGAGCCCGCCGTAGGAGATCGCGGTGCCGGGCGGGCAGTCCAGCGGCACGTCCCGGGCGGCCTCGACGTAGCGGGCCAGGCAGTCGTCGCCGCGCCCGCCGTCGTAATTGAAGTCGTTGGTGACGCCGCCGGTGTGCGACAGGAGCTGGCGGACGGTGATCGTCCGGGTGGCCACGGGGTCAGGGGTGGCGAACTCGGGCAGGACGTCGGCCACCCGGGTGTCCAGCGTCAGCCGGCCCTCGTCGATCAGCCGCATCACCAGGGTGGCCGTGTAGACCTTGGCGATCGAGCCGGACAGGAACACCGAGTCGGTCGTCACCTCCACGCCGGTGCCCCGGTGCAGCACGCCGCTCGCCAGCTCGTGCACCCGCCCGTTGACCAGCACCGCCAGCGACGCGCCCGGCACGTGGTGCCGCCGGCGCAGCTCGTCGAAGCGCGCCTGCCAGCGGGCCAGGTCAAAGGTCTGCCCCTGCGAGCCGGCACTCCCCCAGTCGCCGCCGGCCGTCCAGCCACCCTGCTCGGTCCACTGCACGTTCGTCGCCATGTTTCCTCCTGTACGTTGTTCCCTCGATGCGCACACTGTACGCATACTGGAGCAGCGTACGCAATCGCGCACGGTTGTACCGTCGAGGCGGTCAGCAGACCTGAGGCACCACCCGGCGGCGGTGCGGCGGTCCAGCCGGGCAGCTTTGCGGCTTGACGGCTCTGCGGCGCAGCCATGCAGCGGCACGGCCGTGCGATCGTGCGGCGGGCGATACGGCCGTGCGGCTTGGCGGCTGCCGGCGCACGTGCAACGCACGTGCGCGTTCTCGGCGCACGACGCACTTGGGGCGAGCTTTCGATACTGACAGAATGGGATCACTGTACGCATGATGCGAACGTCGTGCGCTACCGTAGGCGTCCCGCAACGAGGAGACCTGTATGCCACCTGAGAAGCAGCCCATCCCCTCGGTATGGGCCCGCCCGCGTCGCAAGCGGGAGCAGCCGTCGCTGAGTCGCGACCGGATCGTGTCCGAGGCCATCCAACTCCTGGACACCGAGGGCATCGACGCCCTGAGCATGCGCAGCCTCGGCGCCCGGCTCGGCGCCGGAGCCACGTCTCTCTATCGGCACGTGGCCAACAAGGACGAGCTGATCGAGCTGGTCGTGGACGAGATCTACGGCGAGGTACGGGTGCCCGCCGCCGACCCCGCACGCTGGCGGGCGGCCGTCACCGAATCCGCCCACAGCCTGCGCTCGATGGTGCTGCGTCATCCCTGGGTCGTCTCCGTGCTCGGCCAGGTCGGGCTCGCCTATCTCGGGCCCAACCTGATGCGGCAGTCGGAGCGCATGCTCACCCTGTTCGAAGCGGCGGGCTTCGCCGTCGACGAAGCCGATCGGGCCATGAAACTGCTCATCGCCTACGTCATCGGGATGACCACCAGCGAGGCCGCCTACCTGTCGGTGCTCGCCCGCAGCGGCCAGAACGAGCAGGACTGGCTTGAGAGCCTGCGACCGACCACCGAACAGGCCCTGCAGGACTACCCGCTCCTGCGCGACGGGCGCGCCGCGGAGCAGACCAAGGATCCGGAGCAGATCCGCGCAGAGTCCTTCGTCTACGGCGTCGAGCGCATCCTTGATGGCTTGGAGACCAGGCTCGGCCGCGCCCCCGCCCGTTGAGACACGGCCGGAGGGCGACGGCCCGGTTCGGTGGACACCTGATCTCTGGGGAACGCTGGTTTCCGGAAGAAGGAGTCTGCTGTGCCGGACAACCATCCGCCGCAGTCGCGCCGGCAGATGGTGGGCCTGGCGCTGGCGGGGACGGACGCCGGAGGAGCCGGCCAAGGAGTTCCAGCCCTCCGCGCTGTCAGCCACAGGCTCACGCACCACATCCTTCGACGTGGTGAGCGCCGACGATCTATCGGTTGCCGGGAGGGTCCCAGAGGCCCGCGGCGGCGGTCTCGGTGACGTAGTCCTCGAACCGCCTGGCCGGCCGGCCGAGGGCGCGTTCCACGCCGTCGGCGACCTCGGCGTGCCGGCCGTCGCGGACGGCCGTGAGCAGGCCGGTGAGCAGCCGCGCGACGTCCGCCGGGACGCCGCCCGCGACCTGGCGTTCGACGAAGACCTCGGGGTCGGCGTCGACGTGACGGACCGTACGCCCGGTGGCCTCGGCGATGAGGCCGGTCGCCTCACCGACGGAGATCGCCCGCGGACCGGTCAGCTCGTAGACCCGGCCGGCGTGGCGGTCGTCGCTCAGCGCCGAGACCGCGACCTCGGCGATGTCGTCCACGTCGACGAACGGCGTGCGCCCGTCACCGGTGGGCAGGTACAAGCTCCCCTCCAGGACCCCGCGCAGCCAGAACGCCTCGCTGAAGTTCTGCGAGAACCAGGTCGGCCGCAGGATGGTCCACTCGACGCCGGAGTCCCGGACGGCCCGCTCGGCGGGCCTGAGGGGATGCCGGTCGTCGGCGTCGACGCCGGGGGCCGACAGCAGCACCAGCCGCCCCACGCCCGCGGCGACCGCCTGGGCCACGAACCGTGGGAGGCGCGCCTGGCCCTCCGCGCTCGGCTGCAGGCCGGGCGTCATGAGGTAGGCGGTGCCGACGCCGTCGAGCGCGGGCCCCCAGGTGGCCGGGTCGTCCAGGTCGAAGGAGACGTCGCCACCCGTACGGGACGCCGTCCGGACCGGCCGGCCGGAGGACTTGAGGCGCCGGGCGATGCGGCGACCGGTCTTGCCGGTGCCGCCGAGAATGAGGATGTTCTGCACAGCTTCTAGAGAACTCCATCGGCCGCAGACGATCCATGGGAGAACGTCGCCGATGCATTTGTGATCGTCTACCATGCGCGGCATGGATGTCCTGAGCGATCTGCTGCATCGGGCCCGTACCAGGAGCGCGATGGTGCGGCAGCTGGTTCAGCGGCCGCCGTGGTCGATGACCTTCGCCGACGTTCCTCCTCTCACGATCGTGGCCACGCTCGGCGGCCGCGCGTCGATCCGGCTCGACGACGACGCCGTGCCGCTGCTGCTGGGCGCCGGCGACATCGCCCTCATCAGCGCCACCGGCCGGTACACGATCGCCGACGATCCGTCCACCCCGCCTCAGGTCGTGGTACGCGGGGGGAAGAAGTACGCCGTCGGCGGGAACGAGGACGCGGCGGCCGGCCGGAGCCTGGCGCCCCGTACCTACGGCGACGGTCTGCCCGGGGCCACGACCATGCTCCGCGGCGCGTACGAGCTCCGCGGCGACGTGGGCGAACGCCTGCTGGACATGCTCCCGCCGCTGGCCGTCGTGCCCGCCGGGCCGCGGACCCGGGCGGCGCTGGATCTGCTCACCACCGAGGCCGCCTGTGACGAGCCCGGCCAGGACGCCGTCCTCGACCGGCTGCTGGACCTCGTGCTCGTGCTGGCGTTGCGGGCCTGGTGCGCCAGGTCCGAGCCGGGGCTCCCCGCCTGGTACCGGGCACTGGGCGACCCCGCCGTCGGAGACGCGCTGCGCCTGCTGCACGAGGATCCCGCCCACCGGTGGACGGTCGCCGCGCTGGCCGCGAAGGTCGGCATGTCCCGCGCCGCCTTCGCAGCCCGCTTCACCGGCCTGGTCGGCGAGCCCCCGCTCACCTACCTCACCAACTGGCGGATGACCTTGGGGGCGGACCTGCTCCGTGACACCGAGGCGACCGTCGCCGCCGTGGCCCGCACGGTCGGGTACGAGGACGCCTTCGCCTTCAGCGTGGCGTTCAAGCGCGCCCGCGGCGTGAGCCCCTCGATCTGGCGCCGAGGGATGCGCTGACCCCGGCTCGGCGCTGCCACTCAGCCGTGAGCGTCACGAAAGCCAGCCGGGATCGTCCCTTCGTGCCCGCCTGGCCTCGGCGAGCCGACTGACCGGAACATTTGTACAAGATACCGGCGCGCACCGACGGCGACAGTAGGCCCATGATTATCTCCCCGGGGCTCGACGACCCCGCTGTTTCGACGACGCCGGCCTGGGCTTTCCGCACCGGCAGGATGATGTGAGCAGCCCCGCACGGCGCCGGCGGCGCCTCTTGATCACCTCGGCTGTCCTCCTCGTCGTCGTCGGGTTGCTTCTCGTGAACGCGGCGGTGGTGACGCGGCAGAGCGCCGAGGCCAGTGGGAATCCGACCCTGCCTCTCGACGGCGGGAACATCTACGTCCGCCAGGACGGCCCCCCGGATGCCCCGGCTGTCGTACTGATCCACGGGCTCGCCGCGTCGACCCGGTCGTGGGACGCGCTCGTCCCGCTGCTGGCCACCTCCCATCGCGTGATCCGGATCGACCTGCTCGGACACGGCCGGTCGGCCAAACCGGCCGGCGGCGGCTACGGGATGCCGGAGCAGGGGCGCCGGGTCGGTGAGGCGATGGACCGGCTCGGGGTCAAGCACGCCGCAGTGGTCGGCCATTCCACCGGTGGCGCGGTCGCCACCGCTCTGGCCGAGCAGCGCCCCGACCTGGTGACCTCGCTCGTGCTCATCGACACCGCGCCCCGTCTGGCCGCCGCCGTATCAAGCGGCGGCGTCGGCGGGCTCCTGTACACCCCCGTCATCGGGCAGCTGCTGTGGCGGCTTCGGACCGACAGCCTGATCCGCAACGCCGCGAGCACCGCGTTCAGCCGTCGCGGCTACGAGGTCCCGCAGGCGGTCGTGGACGACGCGCGCGGCATGACCTACCACGCCCTCATCGCGACAACGCAGACCGGCGACGACTATGTGAATCAGCGCTCGCTGCCCGACCGGCTGATTCCCCTCGGCAAGCCGCTGCTGGTGATCTTCGGTGCGGAAGACCGGAGATGGCGATCCTCCTCCGCTGCCGAATACCGCGCCGTTCCGGGCGCGAAGGTCGAGTTGCTGCCCGGTGTTGGCCACTCGCCCATCATGGAGGACCCCCCGCGGACCGCCGCGCTTCTTCTGGCCTTCACCGCGAGCCACACCACCCAGTCGCACTGAACGACATGAAGGCCCATGGCGGGACCGGCCTGCGGTGCGTGGATCCGGCCTGTGTTCTCAAGCCGTACGTGTATGCCCGACAACCTTCGCCCAGGACAGGGAGATCGCGATGCCACACACCAGCTCAGACATCTACTGGGAGGAACACGGCCAGGGCCCGCTGACACTTGTCATGCTGCCGGGATTCGGCGCCTCGGCCGAGTCCATGACCGGGATCGCGCGGCACCTGAGCGGGTTCCGCGTCCTGATCTTCGACTTGCCCGGACATGGTCAGTCCGTACGCGCGCCGGCGGACGGGAGCCTGCCCACGCTGGCCGCGACCCTGCACGACGCGATCAACGACGCGGGCGTCGACACCTACTGCCTGGTCGGCTATTCCCTGGGTGGTGCGATCGCGCTGCGTATCGCGCTTGACCACCCGGATGAGGTGCGTGCGCTGATCGGTGTCGTTCCGTGGAACGCCGCGGGGACGACTGCCGGGGACGAGGTGATCGCCGGCTTCGATGCCGCGTACGGCGATGTCGAGGCCCTCACGCAAGCAGTGGCGGCAATCTCCCTGGACCCGTCGAAGACCTCGAGCCTGACGAGCAGCATGCTGACCGTCACCGAACAGATGTGGCACGGCTGGCTGGCCGGCGGTGCGCTGACAAGCCAGGCCGGCGAGCTGCCTGAGATACGCGTACCGACCTGCTACATACTCGGTGGAAAGGACGTCGTCGTAGATCAAGCCAAGCAGCTTGACGACGTGCGGCGCATCCCTGGAAGCCGCGCGGTCCTGCTGAGCGAGCTTGGACACCTGTGCGGTCTCGAGACGCCCGACGTCGTCGCGAACGAGATTTCGAGCTTCCTGGAGACGGAGATACGCGCCGATCCAGCCGGAAGTCGTTGAGAGGCCCGGACAACGGGCGAGTGCGCGGGTGAGCCCGATCCGGCGATCAGCGCCGGGGTTCGTCGAGCGCACCGATCAGGTTTCCGCGCCGTGTCCGTCTGTACGTGGGAGATCGACTCACGGAAGGCTGGCACGATGCGGAAACTGATCTTCGGCATGAACCTGAGCCTGGACGGCTACATCGCCGCGCCCGGCGACGACCTCGGCTGGAGCGTACCGAGCGACGAGCTGTTCCAGTGGTGGTCCGACCGGGTGGGGGCGACCGGCCTGGCGCTGTACGGGCGCAGACTGTGGGAGACGATGAGCTCCCACTGGCCGACCGCCGACCAGCAGCCCGGCGCCACACCGGCGGAGATCGAGTACGCCCGCCGCTGGCGGGACATGCCGAAGGTGGTGTTCTCCTCGACGATCAGCACGGTCGACTGGAACACCCGCCTGGTCACCGGCGACGCGGTCACCGAGATCACCCGGCTCAAGGCCGAAGACGGCGGCCCCATGGACATCGGCGGCGCCACACTTGCCGCAGCGGCCATGCGGGCCGGGCTGATCGACGAGTACGTGCTGGTCACCGCACCGGCCTTGCTGGGCGGCGGCACGCCGTTCTTCACGGCCCTGGACAGCTGGGTGAGCCTGAACCTGGTGGAGACGCGGACGTTTCCCGGCGGGGTGGTACTGACCCGATACGAGACGAGGCGATGAGCACGGGCCAGACGCTCGGCTCGTGAGGCCAGGTCGAAATCCTTCCTGGTGTGCTCACCGTGACCCTCGGCCATGAGGGAACCTTCCCCGGGCCCTTCCTCGCGTTCCACGTGAGCTGTTGACGACTTGGTGGAGATGCGGGCGACGGCGTCGTTGATCGTGACGCGATGATCTTCGGGGGCATGGAGATGCCCCGCCGGCAACGCCGGCGGGGCGGTGGGTGTTCAACTGGTCGGTGTGCTCATTCCGCGGTGACTTCGGTGACGGCGGCCCGTGCGCTGGACTCGTCGACGATGGGGCTTTTGTCTGATGACAGTGTCGGGGGCAGGCCCAGCCATGGTTTGTCGGTGGCGTCGAATCCGGTGAGCTCGGCGATCTTCCCGTCGACGATGTGCAGGACCGCGATGTTGAACAGCCGGTACTCCGGGTCGCCGGGGGTGCGGAGGTACAGCACGGCCGCAGGCATGCGGTTGACCGTCGTGGTGATACAGCGCCAGTCGTCGTAGCCGCGCTGGAAGAGCCCATGGGAGACCCAGCCGTCCACCGCGTCCTTGGCCGTCATGATCAAGGTGCCCGGCTCGGGCAGCATCGCGAAGCGCAGGTCGTCGCGCAGCAGGGACAGCAGCCCGTCGAGGTCGTTGCGCTCATGGGCGTCGATATACGACTTCACCACGCCGCGCTCGTCATTCGACAGCTCGTGGGTGGCGGGGCTCCGCCAGTCGAGGCGGCGGTCGGGCAGCTGCTCGCGCATCGTCACACGGGCCCGCTGTAGTGCGCTGGTCACCGATGCGACGGTCAGCTGGAGGGCGTCGGCGGCCGCCGACGCCGGCCAGCCGAGGATGTCGCGCAGGACGAACGCCGCCCGCTGCCGCGGCGGCAGGTGCTGGACGGCGACGATGAACGCCAGCTCGATCGTCTCCCGCGCCACCACCGATTCCTGCGGGTCCTCGGGGAGCATCCGGTCGGGGTACGGCTGCAGGTACGGCACCTCGGAGCCGGGGTCCGGCAGCTCGGACGGTACGGGTGTGCGGTTGTTGCGCTTCTCCAGGAAGTCGAGGCAGGCGTTCGTCGCGATCCGGTACAGCCAGGTCCGCAGGGCCGCGTGGCCCTTGAACGACTCCCGCTTGTTCCACGCTCGCAGGAACGTCTCCTGCGTCATGTCCTGGGCGTCCTCGTAGTTCGCCAGCATCCGGTAGCAGTGCACCTGCAGCTCACGCCGGTGGCGCTCCGTGATGAGTGCGAACCGCGCCGTGTCGCCTGAGCGGACCGCCGCGATGAACGTGGCCTCGTCGGCGCCCAGCGGTCTGGCGTCGGTCATGGTCATCGATCCTTCCACAGCTGCGAGAGAGCTGACAGAACTGACGACGTGGCGGAGGATTTCTGATCGGTGAAGCCGCTCACACCGGGCCGTTCGCCAGGCCGGATGGGTCGGGGTCGATCCAGGGGACGTGCTCCGGGTCGGGCACACCCTCGATGTCGAGGTGGGGCCGGCACGGCTATGCGTTGTTCTTCGGCGCCTGCTCCTCAGGGGCCGCGCGCTTCCCGTTCACCCGGGGAACCATCCCCATGCTCCGGTCCTGCGCTGCAGGGCACGCCGGCCGCCGTCGGTGGCCGGGGCCGGCGAATCGGCCGCGCTGGCTGGCCCGCGCTCTATCCCTTCCTGACCTCCTCGCTCACCTGGGCCGGTGAGGTGCGCCAGGGGGCGCCGTGGCCCGGAAGCACCCAGGATGCCGGCAGCCCGGCGAGCCGGTCCAGGGAGGACAGGGCTTCGGCTGGATCGTCGGTGAAGGGCGCGGGCTGCGGGCCCGTGCGCCCCGTGAGGACGTGCCGCGTGGTCAGGGCGTCGCCGACGAAGACCGCGTCGGCGAGCGGGACGTGGATCGCCACGCTGCCCGGCGAGTGCCCCGGCATGCCCACGATCACCGGCTTCCCGGGCAGGTCCAGGACGTCGCCGTCGCCGACCTCGGTGACCTCGCTGACGTGACGGGTGCGCAGGCCGTTCTTGCGGAGGGAATAGCCGAAGAAGCCGAGCGTCGGGCCCAGGCGCATGGGCCCGAGCGCGGTCTTGGGCTTTTCTCCCGTGCGGGTACGGACCGTGTCGGCGCCATGCACGAACACCGGAACACCGTGCTCGCTGCGCAGACGTTCGGCAAAGCCGATGTGGTCGGAGTTTGCGAGTTTCATGGGAGCTCTTTCGGGGCTGAGGGCGAAGGGATGGTTGCGGTCGCTAAACCATCAGGTCGTGCAGTGCGGTGATGACGTCGCGGCCGGTGGGGGTGGTGAAGTCGCGCACCATGCTCGTGACGAAGCTCGCCACCGACGTCACCGTGCCGCCGGCCGCCTCGATCTGGCGGAGTGCCGCGTTCTCCGTACGCTCGGACATGCCGCCGCTCGCGTCGACCAGCACGATCACGTCATAGCCGTCGGCCAGGGCGTCGAGTGCGGTGTGCAGGACCACGATCTCCGAGGTCACGCCGCATATGGCCAGCGTTTTGCGGGCCTCGGCGGCGATCGCCTCGCGCCATGCCTGATCGTCCCAGCAGGACGGGCCGCTGCGCACGAACGGGAGCGTTGCGGGAAGTTCGGCGATCACGCCGGGCCCACCGGGCCGGGGTGCGGCCGACACGGTGAACGGGATGTCCAGCGCCTGCGCGACCTTGCCGAGAACCCCGGCCGAGCGTCTGATGGTCTCGGGGCTGTTCGTCCTGCTCAGGGTCACGATGCTGTCCTGAAGGTCGGCGAAGACGATCTGCGGGGCGCGGTGATCGAGCATCGATCTCATCTCTAATCATTTACAGCCTGAATGATTTTGGGACGGTATCATGCTGAATGTGAACGATGTCAAATGGACCGAAACCCTCAGCTTCCGGCTCAGCACCCTGGGCGTGCTGGTCGCCGATCAGTACGCCCGGACTCTGGCCGTCCACGATCTGAAGCCCAAGCACGTTGGCCTGCTGGAAGTCCTCGGTTCGGGGCTGGCCGTCTCGCAGCTCGAGATCGCCAAGCTGATGCGGGTGGCACCCAGCCTCGTGGTGTCCCTCGCCGACCACCTCGAATCCATGGGCGCCATCGAGCGGCTCCGCGACCCGGCCGACCGTCGCCGCCAGATTCTGAGCCTCACCGGCGAGGGGCGAGACCTCCTCGCGGAATGTACTGCCAAGGCGCTCGTTCTCGACGCGAAACTCGCCGCCGACCTCACCTCGTCCCAGCACGCCGCGCTCAGCGAGGCGCTCGGCCGCCTGGCGGCGTCCTACGGTCTGCCTGTGCGTGAATGATCAGATGCGGGTACGGCACGCCGTCGTCAGCATGTGGTGGCGTTCGGCGGCGGTATCGGCTGGGCGCCCGCACCACGGGCGCCACCGGAATACGGCAGAGACTTGATCATCGATCGGAATCACTTCTCAGTTGCCCCAACCGCGCTGTGCCGTCCCTGCTGTGTGATCGCACGGAGACAGGCGATGAACAAGCAGACGGAGACCCAATGGGTGCTGCCGAACTTCGCCGACCTGTGCGGCACATTGCTCTTTTCCTCGTACTTGGCCTGCCTCATGTACGACAATCGGCTCAAATGCCCCTGCCCCCCTGGACTTATACACGTAGCTTTGTCAGACGGTCGGTGGCCTCGTGCGGGGTCAGGTCGGCGCCCTGTTCATAGGCGCTGTCGTAGTCGGTACGGCCGAGCGACTCCGTGAGCATCTCCGAGAGGCAGCGCAGTTCGGTGTCGCCGTGGTCGAAGGCGCCGCGGATGGCCTGGCTCAGGCCGAGCGCGGTGGCCGCGCCCGCCGGATCGCCCTCCAGCGACAGTAGCTTGGCCAGGAGTTGAGCAGCCAAGGGGACCTCCATGATCGCCTGCGCCGCCTCGACAGCGCGGGGCATCATTCCGCGGGCGCGTACGGCGTCGCCGGCGGTGAGGAGGTTGGCTACCCGAGCGAGGAGCAGCCGAGGGTCGGTGGCCTCCGCCGGCTGGGGCAGCTTGCGCAGGAGCGCCTCCATCCGGTCGAGCGCCTGATCGGCGCGTTCGACCTCTCCGGAGCGGCGGTGCAGTTCTGCCTGGACGCGGAGCACCTCGATCTCCAGCGCCGGCTGGCCACGCCGCCAGGCCGCTCGTTCGGCGGTGTCGATGTCGCGCCTCGCGCCGGCCAGGTCGCCGGCGCGCATGCGTTCCGTGGCGAGCCCGAGCCGGGTGGAGACCTCGTCCTGCGAGCCGAGGTCGGTGGCGATCGCGAGGCTGTGCTCGTAGGCGGTGATCGCCTGGTCGTGGTCTCCGGCGATGGTGTGGATCTGGGCCAGGCCGTACAGCGCCTTCGCCGTCCACCACCGATCGCCCGTCTCCTCGAACAGGCGCAGTGCCGTGGTCATCGCGGTCGCGGAGCCCTCCCGGTCGCCCTGTTCGCGATGGCGCATGGCTTCGATCATGAAGGTGCAGGCGATCGCCCAGCGGTCCGGGCCGCTGCGCACCCGGGCGATCTCTTGATCGAGCAGCTCGTCCAGCCCGGGTATCGCCGCCATCACCAGCACTATCGTCAGCAGCATCGGATAGCGGCGCAGCGCGCCCGTGCGCGCGCAGTCGCCGATGAGCGCGCGGAGCCGCTCGTGGTCAGTGATCGGCCCGCCCTCGGCGCCCACCAGGTGGATCGCGGTGAACGCGGCGCGGGCGTCCGCGGGCAGCGCGTCGCCGAACTCGGTGACCTTGGCGATGTAGGTCTCGGCTCGGGCGTCGTAGCGGAGCATGACCCAGTACCAGTACAGCGGTCCGAGTATCCGGGCCGCGGTCTCGGCGTCGTCCCCATCGATGGCCGTTTGCAGGGCGTACATCAGGTTGTCGTACTCGGCCTGGAACAGCCGCAGCGACTCCGCCTGCTTGTCCGAGCGCAGCAGCGGCTCGTGTTCGTCGGCCAGGTCCGCGAAGTACCGGGTGAGCCCACGCAGGACGGCGTCGGTTTCTCCTGCGAGCCGGAGCTTCCCCGCCGCGCCGGCCACCCCGGCGAGCACCGCAACGAGGCCCGCAAGGTGCGCTGGGACGGCACCGCCCCGGTCACCGACTTGCAGGGCCGCCCCCTGCTGAAAGGCAGCCTTCAGCCGACCAACCCGCGTCGACGACCACGCCGCACGCTTCCCGGCTTGACGGCCCGACAGGAGGACCCGCCAGATGCCGCTGATTCCCGCCAGTGAGTACAGCCGCGAGGACCTGCAGCAGATCGTTCGTGACGAGAACGCGAACGCCGCCCGCCGCACCGCGCAGGGCCACACCTGGGCCGCCAGGCAGCACCAGGACAACGCCGACGAAGCGCGAGAGATGATCGAAGCCCGCCACTACGGACGCAACACCCGCAAGCACCAATGGCGGCAGCCCAACTGATCCGTAGGAAGAGCACGGTAATCCTGATCGAACACGATCAAGATCAACAAGAGTGCTAAGGTATCGACGCTTCGCGCGATAACGTCCGGGACGAAAACCCAGCGCCAACACGGCGCACCGGCGGCGGTGCAGGGCCCACGCCGACCGGTCCCCGAACCGCGATCATCGCGGAGCGAGTTAGTGGATAAGACAGCCTTAGCGTTCCGTCCGGGACGGAAACTTCGCGCGCTCCCGCGTACCGGTCGACGACACCGGTGGCGCCGGGCCGGTCACCACAACCATGATCGTAGCGGAGCAAGTTAGTACGAAACTCGGAGAAGACGTTCCGTCCGGGACGCAAGCTCGCTGTGATGGATCAATGGATCCCGCCGGCGAGAGCACCCTCAGCACCCGCGTACAGCAGCGCCTGCAGAGCCGCACCTGCGGCTGGTGCGGCAGCCTCATCTCCTACTCCGGGCGCGGCCGGCCGCCGTCCTACTGCAGCAAGGCGCACCGCAACCGGGCCTGGGAAGTGCGCACCGCGCAGGCCCGCCTGCAGCGCGACATCGCCACCGCGGCCGCCACTGCCGAGCCGGTGCGCGAGGTCATCACCGAGACCGTCACCCACACCCAGACCCGCGTGCAGACGCGCCTCGACCGACGGCCGCCGGCCACCGCTCGTGAGTGGGTCGAGCACTTGCGGGAGCTCGCCCGCCAGCTCGACGGCGACGAGCTCGGGCGCCAGCACTGGAACCACGCCAGGCTGTATCGCGCCCTGGCCGACGCCATGAACGCGCTCGACCGCGCCCATCCCGGAGGCCTCAACCGGCTCTTGGGCCGCTGACCGAGCACGTCCCCGGCCGCGCAGAACCGGCGCAGCAAGATAGGCGCTAAGTGCCCCCCAATGGCCCGTCCGGGGGGGGGGCCGAAAGCAACTTCTCTCTACGGTGTCATCAAGGCGCCCGCTACGCGGCCGCGGTGGTGTGCGGGGACCGTGCTCAGGCATCGCCGCCGCGTTCGTCGAGCCCGAAGACGATGTAGGCGGACCTCGCGGACAGGCTTACGCGCCCGCGCGCGACGGTCATGTACCTATGCATCTCGACGCATCGGCCGTCCGCGCGCCGAGTTGCCGAAAGAAGCGCTCAGTGCGCCCGGCCCTGACGCCGGTGATGCTCTCGCCGGTCGACGACCGACTACATCCGTCGGGAGGCATCTGTCCATCCCCTGAAAGCGTGGAGACTCGGTTATGCGGCGATGGTCTCCTGAGGCTTCGCCTTGGTGGCTGTTCGCGCGGTCATGATCTGCCGCTCGTAGACGATCGGTGGTAGCCCGTCGGCGGCGCTGCATGGGGTATCAAGCGCGCCCCGCGCCGTTTGCGCGGGGCGCGGACCCTGACGGCCCGCCGCGCCCCTGTCGCTTCCGGCTGAAGTTGGCGAAGCAGGCACGCGCTGACCTGCGGCCCGTCATGTTGGTGTGGACGGTTTTGGGTTGAGACGTTCAGGTCTTGTTGTCGGTCGGGTCAGGCGTCGCTCGGGCCCGATCGCCAGCCGACGCTCTGAGCCCACGTGTCGGCGCGCCGCACGATGTCCCAGACGAAGGGCTCCTTGGCCGAGACATACCGTTGCCGGTCATCGCGGAACTGCCGCGCACATCGCCGCTTCATCTGGGCGAACTCAGCCGCGGTGGCGGGATGGGCGCGCAGGTAGTCGCGGAACAGCAGGGGCATCTGCTGGGAAAAGCTGCCGAGCTCGCGCACGTGAATGTGGGTGCGGCGGCTGCCTGGGGCCTCGCGGAAGTATCGTTTGGTTAGTTCGGGGTTGTCCGCCCGATGCACCAGGCCGAGCCGCTCCAGCGGAGCCTTGTAGGCATCCAGCGGCTCCAGCGAGCGTACCGAGATCTGGATGTCGATGACCGGCTTGGCGGCCAGGCCAGGCACCGACGTCGAGCCGATGTGATCGATCCGCAGTGCGCCGTCACCGAGTGCCCCACGCAACGCTTTCCCGATCGCGGCAAACTCCACCTGCCAAACCGGGTCATAGTCCACGATCTCGATTTGATCTCCCATGCCCCTGATTGTCCACGGAGCTGCCGGCGGGATCCGACAACTCAACCTGAACACCGACACGAGCACCGACAACTACACGCGGACACCGACAGCTTCACCTGCAACCGACAGCCCCCTCTGCGCCCCACGCGCCGACCGTCGTACGGCCGGGGGCACACCTAGGCATCATGCGTTCGCTCACCCCACGAGCAAGATCCAAACGCGGAATGGACCAAGGTATCTCGGCTTTCGCCAGAAACGTCCGGGACGGAAAGCGGGACGAAGATCGACGATGGCTGAGGCCTACGATCGCCCCACTTCGGTGCCGGCCGTACGGGCCTGGCAAGGGGTGGGGTTACTCCAACACCAACTTCACGCTTGCCGGAATGATCATCGAGAAGGTCACCGGCAGGTCCTACGCCGAAGAGATCAACCAGCGCATCATCCGCCCGCTCAGCCTGCGGAAGACGTACCTGCCGGGCGGAGGCACGAAGCTGCGCAAGCCGCACGCACGGCACTACGTCAAGTTTCTGGTCGGCGAGGACACCACAACCCCCTACGACCTCACCGACATGAACCCCTCCTGGGCCGGCTCAGCCGGCAGCATCGTCTCGACCATGAACGACCTGCACATCTTCTATCGGGCGGTGCTGAACGGCCGTTTGCTGCCGCCCGCGCTGCAAAAGGAGATGTTCACCACCGTCTCCACCAAGGGCGCGCAGTGGATCGACAACACCACCTACGGGCTCGGAATCTTCTCCCAGGAGCTGTCCTGCGGCGTGACGGTCTGGGGCAACGGTGGCAGGATCCACGGCTCCTGGACCTATGCGATGGGCACCCGAGACGGCAGGCACATGGTCGTCACCAACATCAACGGCGACTGGGGCAACCCGATCAGCATCCTCACCAAGGAAATGGAAGCCGAGATGTGCCCGCCGAGATCACGATGACCGCTCAATAGCACCGGCTCATCCGGCCTCACGAGCACGAGGCCGGATGCTCGCGCACCGCATGCGGCTCGGCGGCGATGATCAACTCTGCCGAACGGCCGTGTTCATCAAACGTAACCAAACCCAAGCGGAGGGTCGCATCACCCGACAAACGAACCCTCTGAGCAGCACCTCAACACCCCACTATCCCTTTCTCCCGTACTCGGTCTGCCACCCGGTCACGGGCTGCGGGTACCCGGCTCGTCTCCGGGCGGAGCCGGTCGGCAGTCGAGGTAGGCGTCCAACGCGGCGGCCCCCGTGAGCATGGCGCGGCTCCTGGCCGAGAGGCGGGCGTGCCAGTCGCGCAGCGTCGACTCCAGCGGTGCGACGCCTCCGGCCGAGTGGACCTGGGCGATCAGCGGGGCGATCTGCTCCAGCAGGTAGCCGCCCCTTCTGAGCTGGTGGGCCAGCCGGGCGTCACGTACGTCGGCCGCGCTGTAGATCCGGTAGCCCGTCTGCGGGTCGCGGCGCGGCCGGACCAGGCCGGCGCGTTCCCATTTGCGCAGGGTGGCCGGGCGGATGCCGAGCCTTCTCGCCAGCGGGCCGACGAACGTGTCGCCGCGTTCCTGCGGCACGGGCGCGAGGTCGCGGAGCGCGGCTTCGACGGCCTGGAGGGTGCGGCGGTCGTCGAGGAGCTGGGCGTGGCTCTCGTCGATGAGCCGCAGCGCGTCCTCGGTCGCGCCCCGGTTGACCGCCTGCATGATGGACGTGGCCGTACGGTGGCCGTGTCCGGGCACGAGGGCGAGGAACGCGCGCAGGGCCTGCGCGTGCAGCGGCGTGTAGGTGCGATAGCCGTGAAGGGTGCGATCGGCGGCCGGAAGGATGCCGGCGTCCTCGTAGTTCCTGATCGCCTGCGTGGACAGGCCGTGCCCGCGCGCCAGGTCGACCGGCCTGAGCCGTGCGCCGTTTTGAAGGTTACGTCCCATGAGCCTGCCGATGCCGCGAAAAACTATCAACCAGAGATCAACAATACCGTTGACGGCATGATCGCTGGAATCAAGGACGCTGTCCATGCCGTCATGAGGCCGCTCCCGGCCAGGCCGCGGTTGCTCGCCCTTGATACTCCGGACGGCGGCAGAACGACGATCGAGGGGGGTGCAGGCGCGCCGCCCTCGATCGTTTCCGCGCGCCTACCAGCGCAATTCCCCGGTTTCGTTCTGGAACGTTCCTGTCGGACCGTCCGCGTCGAGGGTTGCCAGGCGCACGACAGTCCTGGCGCTCTCGTCCGGTGACCTTCCGATTCCGAAGGCCGCGGTCATGTCGGTGGCGGTGGTGCCGGGCTCGATCGCATTGAACTTGACGCCCGGCTGGGCCTTGGCGTACTGAACCGTGAGCATGGTGGCTGCCGACTTGGACGCCGAGTACAGCGCGAGGGGCAAGTGGAATTCCGGCCGGTCGGGGTTGTTCACTGCCCAGAACGACCCGGCGCTGCTCGAAACGATGACCACGTTGGGGTTCGATGATCTGCGCAGCAGGGGAAGCGCCGCCTCCGTGACGCGCACGATTCCCACCGCGTTGGTGTCGAACACGCGGAGAGCCGTGGGACCGTCGACGACTCCGTCTCCCAAGATGCCCGCGTTGTGCACCAGAACGTCGAGCCGGCCCTCGGCCGCGTCGATCGTCGCCAGCGCGCTGCTCACCGACGCGTCGTCGGTCACATCGAGTTGCACGAATCGTGCGCCAAGGGCCGCCGCGGCCTTTTCGCCTCGCTCGACGTCACGCGCGCCGATGTAGACGACGTGGCCCACGTCCAGAAGCTGTTTGGCTGTCTCGAAGCCGATGCCCTTGTTGGCCCCGGTGATCAGTGTGATGGTCATGCTGTTCCTTTCGACATATGTGCCACCGCGTGCGACCGCGCCCGGGGCGGAGACTTCTGTATGGCTCCCCTGACGTTCCGCTGGTCAGATCTGGTTCAGGCCGCCGTCGACGTAGAGGCTGGAACCGGTGATGAAACTGCTCTGCTCGCCGGCGAGGAAGGTCACGGCGGCGGCGATCTCCTCCGGGCGCCCGAGCCGGCCCAGGGGCACACGCGTAGCCAGGTGCTGCTTGAACTGCTCCGGGTCAGAGGTGAGCGCCCTCAAGGCAGGAGTATCGGTCGGGCCGGGCGTGACGGTGTTGACCCGGATACCGCGACCCTTGAGCTCGTTGGCCCAGGTCCGGGCGAACTGCCGGGTGGCGGCCTTGGTCGCCGCGTACACGCCGAGCCCCTCGTCGCCGACGTCCACGTTGGTGGAGCCGTTCGAAATCACCGAGGCGCCGTCGTTGAGCAGCGGCAGCGCCTTCTGGACGGTGAACAGCATGCCCCGGACGTTGATACCGAACAGGGTGTCGAAGTGCTCCTCGGTGACCTGTTCGAGCGGCACGAGCGCGGCGACGGAGGCGTTCGCGAACAGGACGTCCAGGCCCCGTCCCCGGCTGCGGATCGTCTCGTAGAGCCGGTCCAGGTCGGCCAGGTTCGAGATGTCGCCGGTCACCGCGGTAGCCGCTGAACCGATCACTTCGACGGCCGCGTCTCCCCACGGATGCCTGGGCGTGCAGGGCGCCCTGGCCGCCAGCGACTCCGGGCGTGAAGTCCGCGACCTTCTCGCGGCCTGGCGTAACAACTCCTACTCCTGCGTCCGAGAGCGGTTCCAGCGAGCCGTCGACGACGGCGACCTTCCTCCGGAAACCGATCCGGGGCTCCTGGCCCGCTACGTCACCACTCTGGCGTTCGGCATCGCCGTGCAGGCCGCGAGCGGTGTCGGCCGCGATGAACTCCAGGAGCTGGCCGACGCCGCCCTACGCAACTGGCCGCCTTCGTAAGAGGGCGTCGCGCTCGACCGCCTCCTCACCGTGCTCGGGCGGAACCCGGCCATGGTGATCGGCCGGCCCTCGCTGGACGTGGACGTCCCACACAGCGGCATCACCCCGTGCCAGGCGAGCCAGAGGGGAACATTCCTCCAATACACCGGCCCGCGCCGGCCGCGACAGTGGCCGCATGACATCTCATGACGTGCAGCCTGCCGAGGACCCGACCCTGTCCCTGAACGACGACGACCTCCACGTGTGCCAGGACGGCCCCCGCGACGCCCCCGCACTCCTGCTCATCCACGGGTCCGCATCCTCGACCCGCTCGTGGGACGCGATCGTCCCGATGCTGACCGGATCCCGTCGCGTCATCCGGATCGACCTGCTCGGGCACGGCCGGTCGGCCAAACCGTCCGACCGCAGCTACGCGCTCCCGGACCAGGCCCGCCGGATCGCCGCGGCCCTGGAGCGGCTCGGCGTCAAGCACGCCATGGTCGTCGGCCACTCCAGCGGCGGCGCGGTCGCCACCGCCCTCGCCGAACAGCGGCCCGACCTGTTGACCGCGCTCGCGCTCATCAACACCGGCCCCAGCCTGGACGCCTTCATCGCGCCGCAGTCCGCCGCGATCAGCCCTTCGCAGTGGCCGCCGACCGACGAGCAGCTCCGCCAGTTCGCGAGCACCGGTTTCAGTCGCGCCGGCTACCTGATCCCACAAGAGCTCCTGGACGAGGTGCGCTGCATGACCTTCCACACGCTCACCGCCACCATGCAGGCCACCCGCGAGTACCTGGAGCAGCAGCCGCTCCCGGATCGGCTGCAGGCCCTCGGCAAGCCGCTACTGGTGATCTTCGGCCAGGACGACCGCAGATGGCGATCCTCCTCGGCCGCCGACTACCGCATCGTTCCTGGCGTGAAAGTCGAGATGTTGCCCGGTCTCGGACACTCGCCCATCCTTGAGGACCCGGCGCGCACCGCCACTTCCCTCCTGGCCTTCACCGCGGCCCACACCGTCCAGGCGCTCTGACCGGAGGTACCCTCACCCCGATGGAGACGACGCCACGTTTCGATGTCGGTCACGGCTATGCGCTTTACCAGGGACCGTCGTGGGACACCGCCTTTCATCGTCACGCCGCCTTCCAGATCGCCATCGCGATCGGGGGCGAAGTGGGCATGGTGGACGACTCCGAGACCTGTCACCGCGCCGTGGCGCTCGTCGTGCCGCCCATGGCGCGGCATCGGATGCTGGCGACGACGGCACTGCGTGTCTTCTTCGTCGAACCGCGGTGCGCGTTCGCCGACCGGTTGCGCGAGCGCTACGGCCCCAGGATCGGCGCGGCTCCCGAACTGCTCCGGCTCAGTGACGACGACGTTCGCCGTGCCGGCGCGCGACCGTCCGGTGAGCTCGATCACCGGCTGCTCGCGGCGATGGACGCGCTGGTGGACGGGCAGGTCTCGATGCCGGATCTGTCCGCGCGGGTGGGTCTGTCACCGCAACGGCTGCGCGCTCTGGCGCGCGGCCAGTTGAGCATGCCGCTGGCACGTTGGCGGGTCTGGGGCCGGCTGCGCCGGGCGGTGGAGGCGCTGCGGGCGGGGCAGACGCCGGCAGAGGCGGCGGCCGTGAGCGGTTTCTCCGACCAGGCCCATCTGACGCGATGGACCCGCGAGATGATGGGCCTGACACCGGCGGTCCTGCTGCCGGTGCTGCGCGGGTCAGCCGCGGAAGGCGACGTAGACCGAGATCGAACCGGTGAGCGTTGACACCACCTCGGCCTCCCGCACGTCGCCGAAACCGGCCTCGGCCATCAACTCCGGCACCACACCCTCGGCGTTCGGCCGGGTGTCCTCGACGCCGTCGGCCGCCTGCACCAGCCGGAACCCCAGACGCATCAGCCGGGTGCGCTGCAACCCGTAATCGGCGATGACCAGTTTCCCGCCCGGTCGCAGCACCGCGTGCATCGAAGCGAGAATGGCCTGCTTCGTCCCCATCGGGCATTGGTGCAACACCAGGCTGGACACCGCCGTGTCCGCCACGCCGGTGCCCACGATCTCCGGCAGCGCGTCGCCCATGCCGGCCTCCCACCGCACGGTCGCCCCGACGGCCGCGGCCTTGCGCCGGGCGATCTCCAGCACGCTGCGATCGGGGTCCACCGCCACCACCCGTGCCCGCGGCTCGGTGCGGTGCAGCAGCAGTGCCGTGGAGCCGGTGCCGCATCCCACATCGACGATCACATCGTCCGGTCGTGGCGCGACATGCATGACGGCCAGTGCGCGCCACAGCCGCTCGCGGGTCAGCACGACGACGGGATCGTAGAAACGCGTGGACGCGAAGCGTCCCAACGCGGGAGTGAAGGTCTGTTCGCTCATACGGGCACCCTCGCACCACGACACCCGCACGGTCTTGAACGAACCGCTCGTCGCCACCTCACTCGGCAGGGCCCCGAACGGCCTCAGGCGGCAGGTCCAGGCCGGGTGGGTTTTCGGCTCACCGGTTCTGCGCAATACCGCCGAGTCACTTGGCGGAGGGTTGGCGGCGGAAGTCAGCGGGGGTGCGGCCGTACCAGCGGTGGAAGGCGCGGCGCAGCGCCCGCACGTCGGAGAAGCCGACGCGGGCGGCGACGGCGTCGATGGTCAGGCCGGTGTCGCGCAGCAGGCGGGTCGCCTCGGCCTCGCGGACCTTCTCCACCTCCTCCCGCCAGCTCGTGCCCTCGTCGTGCAGCCTGCGCTGGAACGTGCGGGAACTCATGGTCATCCGCCGTGCGACCCGGTCCAGCGAGGGCGGGCCGTCGGCGAAGCTGTCGGCGATCTCGGCGTGCACCTTGTCGAGCCAGCCGAGGATCGGCCGCGCGTTGCTGATCGAGTGGACAGCGTGGTCGCGGACGATGGCCGCCAGCGCCGGGTCGGCACCGGGCAGCGGCGCGGTGGCGTCAGCGGGGGCGAAGGTGATGGACGAGACGGGCGCGTCGAACTGGATGTCACGGGTGCCGAACGTTTCGACGAGGTGGGCGTGCGAACGGGGCGGCTCGCCGGCGACGGTGATGGCGACGGGTGTGACCGGCCGTCCCAGCGCCGCCCCGGCCTGCTGGAGCAGCAGGCCCAGCACGAACTCGCCGATCAGCGCGCCGACGCGGCCGAACGTGGGGACCGGCCGGGTGGCGACCGTAAGGCGGCCCGCCGCGTTCCGCCGCACGATGAACGCGCTGTCGGGGTCGGTGATCGCGGGCAGGTGCCGCGCGGCGAGGTCGAATGCCTCGCCCAGGTCGGCTGAGGACTTGATGACGTAGTCCCAGACGTGGAACCGGCCGGGAGTCCACAGCTGTGCGACCCGCGGAGCACCCCCGGCCTCCGCGAAGACCGCCGAAGAGACCTCCCAGACGCGCGTCAGCAGCATCGTCGGAACGCGGATGCCCTGCCGGCCGAGGACGCCCACGCCGGGGAGGCGGTTGAGCTCGTCCGGGGAGACGCCCGCCGTTCTCGCCGCTTCTAGGACTAGACGCACCACATATGGCGGCATCGACCCTTTTGTCGCCTCCGGCACGGGTGACAGCTTAAGGCAGCGCCGCATGCCGCGCTTCCGGCGGATCAAGTGGCGGCTTGGGTCCCCTCTGTGGCGCGTTCTGGTCTCACCGGCGGCGCGCCGGCGTCCGTAGGTTCGGCACATCGCAGAACGCCGACGAGAACGGAGCCGCCATGGCGAACGCAAAGACGATCATCTACCCGGTCAGGGACCTCGCCCGCGCCAAGGAGGTCTTCACCTCGCTGGCCGGGGCGCGGCCGTACGTGGACGAGGTCTACTACGTCGGCTACCGGGTCGGCGACCAGGAGATCGGCCTGGACCCCAACGGGCATCGGCAGGGCATGACGGGGCCGGTCTGCTACTGGGAGGTCGACGACATCCACGCAGGCGTGCAGCGGCTCCTGGCCGCCGGGGCCGTCCTGCGGCACGACGTCACCGAGGTGGGCGGCGGCCGTCTGGTGGCCACCGTTACCGACCACGACGGCAACGACCTCGGGCTGGTCCAGGACCGATGAGCACCGGCAACCCGCCCCGTGCCGGCGCCGAGCGGCGCCGCGACACCGAGCACCGGCTGGCCTGCGACGTGGACGTCTGGGTGGCCAGCGCCTCGCCCGACGGCACGCCCCACCTGGTGCCGCTGTCCTTCGACTGGGACGGCGAGACGCTGCTGCTGTCCACACCGGCCGACAGCCCGACCGGGCGCAACCTCGCCGCCACCGGCACCGTCCGGGTCGGGCTGGGCGGCACCCGCGACGTCACCCTGATCGACGGCGAGGTCGAGGTCATGGAGATCGACGCGCTGACCTCGGAGCTCGGCGACCGGTTCGCCGCGCGCACCGGCTTCGACCCGCGCACGCTCACCACGCCGTACCGCTGGTTCCGCGTCACCCCGCGCCGCGTTCGGGCCTGGCGCGAGGAGAACGAACTGTCCGGCCGCGAGCTGATGCGCGACGGCCGCTGGCTGGCCTGACGCTCACCCGAACCCACGGCAGACGCAACGACCCTTCACAAGGAGGAGCTTTCCATGAGCAGCACCTACACGGGATTCACGGCCGAGGAGCGGGCCGCGATGAAGGAGCACGCCCAAGAGCAGAAGGAGGCCGCGCGTCGCGGCTCGCAGGCGGACAAGGCGGCCCAGGCGGAGCAGGACGTGCTGGCGAAGATCGCCGAGATGTCGGAAGCGGACCGCGCCCTGGCCGAGCACATTCACGCCATCGTCAAGGCGAACGCGCCGGACCTCGAACCGAGGACGTGGTACGGCATGCCCGCCTACGCCAGGGACGGCAAGGTCGTCTGCCACTTCCAACCCGCACAGAAGTTCAAGACCAGGTACGCCACCTTCGCCTTCAGCGACCAGGCCGACCTTGACGACAACACCATGTGGCCCACCGCCTTCGCACTGACGGAGCTGACCCCCGCCAACGAGAAGGAGATCGCCGCACTGCTCAGGAAGGCCGCCGGTTAGGAGCTGAGCAGGACCGGCCATCCAAACGCGACGGAACACTTGATCAGGCAGCCCATCCCACGGCTCGCCCGACGTCGCCGGACCAGCTGTAACCCCAACTAAGGAGACAAAACATGAAATCGCACACCAGCGCGCACCCCCATGACGTCCGAGACAAGGAGCAGCAGCCCCAGCCCCGTGGAACGTGGGTGACCATCAACAGGACGCTCTGGACGCTTCAGGTGGTGTCCGGCCTGTTCTTCGCCGGCAGCGGCTTCGGAAAAGTGTTGTTGTACGACGCAGCCCTGTATGCGGCGGCACCCCGGGCCGTGGCCTGGTACGCCGCGGTGCCGCAACCCCTGATCGTCTTCATCGGGGTCGTGGAGGTGCTGGGCGGCGTCGGCCTGATCCTGCCGGCGATGACTGGAGTCCGACCGAAGCTGACGCCGCTCGCCGCCGGTGGCCTGACGCTGACGATGATCCTCGCGGCCGGCTTTCACATCATGCGCGGCGAGTACGGGCTGGTGCCCGCCAACCTGGTGCTAGGAGGCGTCGCGGCCTTCATCATGGTCGGGCGGTGGAACCTGCGGCCCATCGCGGCCGCGCACATCACCACAGCTCGCGTACTCAAGTCGATCATGGTCCTGGCCGGGCTTGCCCTGTTGGTGTTCGGCCCGACCTGGTACTCGATGACACACGTCCAATTCTGATCACCCGGTCGCGTGTCCGGCCAAGCCCACCTCGCCGGCTTCGCCGCCGGCAAGGCCACACGGACGAAGGAGCCGCACGCTCCGCAGCCACCGAAGTGATTTCTGCAGAGTGAGCGTCTCCGCGACACCGTCACCCACTACCTGGCGGGGAGTTCCTGAGTCGTCACCGCACCCGCTGCTCCTCGAGCCACGCGTCGAACGTGGTCGGCGCGATGCGCGCGTTCTGCCCGGGCAGCAGCACGTTGCCGGCCATCCCCGGGCCGAACAGTCCCGACCACGTCGGCACGAGCTTCACCTCACGGCCGCGCGCCCGCAGCGTGCGCCGGGCCATGTCGACGAGATCCTGCGGCTCGGGACCGGCGACGTCGGCGTGGCGCCCCTGCGGCTCCCCCACCGCGACCTCGGCCAGGATCCCGGCCACGTCGGCCGGCGCGATCGGCTGCACGAGCAGCGGCGCGATCGTCGCGACGCCGTCCCGCTCGGTCCAACCGGCCACCATCTCGGCGAAGTCGTGGAACTGGGTGGCCGGGACGATCGTCCACGGCACCGGCCCCGCGGACACCAGGCGCTCCTGCTCCCGCTTGCCGGCGTAGTGGGCGTTGCCCTCGACCCGGTCGATGCCGACGATCGACAGCAGCACATGGTGACGCACGCCGGCCCGCTCCCCGGCGGCGAGCAGGTTGCGGGTGGTGGCGCCGAAGTACGCCATCGTCTCGTCCACATCGGCGGCCGGGCCGTTGGTGGCGTCCACCACCGCCTCGACCTCGCCCAGGGCGTCGTCCAGGCCGTCACCGGTCAGCAGGTCCACGCCGAGCGAGCGGCTGATGCGCACGACGTCGTGCCCGCCCCGTTCGAGGGCGGCCACGGTCAGGGATCCGATGGCGCCGGTCGCGCCGGCCACGGCGATACGCATGACGTTCTCTCCTTCTCGTCGGTACCCAGCGACCATATCTCGGACTAAACAGATCCTCAATATCCGCGATATGCTGATGATCGTGAAACTGCCCGTGAGCACCGAATGGCTGTTGCACTGCGCCACCTCGCTGGCGCAGTTGGAGCCGGGAGCCACCGCGTCGGCGGCCCAGCTCGCGGACTACTACGACCTCCCGGCGCCCTACCTCGCCAAGCAGCTCCAGTCGCTGGTCAAGGCCGGCGTGCTGTCGGCCACGACGGGGCCGCGGGGCGGGTTCCGGCTCGCCCGGCCCCCCGGGGAGATCACGTTGCTGCAGATCGTGGAGGCGGTCGACGGCGCGTCCTCGCCGTACGAGTGCCGCGAGATCCGCCGGCAGGGACGCGGCGCGCTGCCGGCCGAGGACTGCCTGGGCGCCTGCGTCCTGGCAGTCAAGATGGCCGAGGCGCACCGCGCGTGGCGCGACAGCCTGGCCGGGGTCTCGCTCGCCGACATCCTGTCCGAGCTGCCCTCCTCGGCGCCTCCGCGCACCCGGTCACTGCTCACGGGCACGAAGGACTCCCGGCCCCGCCGGCAGAGCCCGTTCGGCTGACGCGCCGGACGCCCGTCCCTTGGCGGTCAGCTCGATCTGCAGGTCGCGCTGGAACTGCCCCACCGCAGTGATCACGTTCTGTGCCGAGCGGAACCCGTGCAGCCAGCCGGCGGCTGAGCACGTGTCGCGGGTGGCGTGCTCAGCCGTTGACCCGGCGGCACGGGGGTCAGGCGACCTTCGGGGTGGCCCGCATGCCGACGTACACGCAAGGGGTGCCGTTCGACAGGGTGGAGAAGACGACGGGCATGTAGTCCTCGCTGAAGGACGGGCCCGCGCCGGAGGCGGCGAAGACGCCCGGCGACACCGGGGTGAGCTCCATGTCGAGGGGCGGCGACATGTCCTTCATGCCGTCGACGAACTCGTAGCGCATGCGCGGGCCGCCGTCCTGGCCGCGGCTGACCGTGATGACGACGCCCTCGCGCCGGTAGGTGCCCAGGAGCGGGGCGAGGTCGACGGCGGGCGGCTGCGCGGGCGGCCCGAAGGGCGCGGGCATGGTAACGCCGGCGAGCTCGGCGAGCAGGTCGCGGAACAGGTCGGCGTAGAGCAGGCGGGCGCTGCCGCCGTTGGTCATCAGGACCAGGGCCAGCTTGGCGTGCGGGACGACCCGCAGGTAGGCGTACTGGCCGATGGCGGCGCCGTCGTGGCCGTGTCCGGGGACGCCGTCCCAGTCGTAGAGGGTCCAGCCCAGGCCCCAGCCGTCGGCGGAGACCGTCCACTTGTCGGGCACGTCGGTCTGACGGCTGGTCATGGCCGCGACCGCGGCGGCGGACAGCACCCGGGTGCCGTCGGGGGCGAGCCCGCCGGTCAGGTGCATGCCGGCGAAGCGCGCCATGTCCCCGGCCGAGACGATGACCCGGCCGTAAGGTCCCGCCGAGCGCGGCATCAGGTCCCAGGCCGGGGCCGGGTCGGGGTCGGCGCCCTCCTCGCCCAGGTGGCTCATCGCCACCCGGAAGCGCAGCGCCTCCTCCGGCAGCGTCATCGAGTGCTCCAGGCCGAGCGGGGTGAACAGCAGGTCCTTGAGTGCCTGGTCCCAGGTGCGGCCGGTGAGGACCTCGATGAGGCGGCCCAGCACGACGTAGCCGAGCCCGCCGTAGGAGATCGCGGTGCCGGGCGGGCAGTCCAGCGGCACGTCCCTGGCGGCTTCGACGTATCCGGCCAGGCAGTCGTCGCCGCGGCCGCTGTCGTGGTTGAAGTCGTTGGTGACGCCGCCGGTGTGCGACAGGAGCTGCCGGACGGTGATCGTCCGGGTGGCCTCCGGGTCGGGGGTGGCGAACTCGGGCAGCACGTCGGCCACCCGCGTGTCCAGGCCGATCCGGCCCTCGTCGATCAGCCGCATGACGAGCGTGGCCGTGTAGACCTTGGCGATCGACCCCGACAGGAACAGCGAATCCGTCGTCACTTCCACGCCGGTGCCGCGATGCAGCACGCCGCTGGCCAGCTCGTGCACCTGCCCGTCGATCAGCACGGCCAGCGTGGCGCCGGGGACGTGGTGGGCGGCGCGCAGCTCGTCCAGGCGCGCCTGCCAGCGGTCGCGCTCGAAGCGGCGGCCCGCCGAGTCGTGCACCCCCCAGGCGCCCTGCGCGGTCCAGGCACCTTCAGCGGTCCAGTTCAGTTCCGTGGTCATCAGTTTCTCCTCAGCGGGTTGTCATCAGGGGAAGAGGTCGGGTCAGGAGTGGGTGGCCGTCGCAAGCTCGCGCTCCGGAGCTTTGGCGGGAGCCGACGGGTTCGGCGCTCCGCTCTCCTTGCGGCGCAGGACGATCAAGGCCAGGACGGCCGCCGCCAGCACCCCGGCGGCGCTGATCACGAACGCCGACGACATGGCTGTGGTGAAGGCTTCACGGGCGGCTTGCGCCAACGTCGTGTCCCCGGTGAGGTCCGCGGCGGTGAGCGCGTCGGCGACGGAGCGGCGGGCCGCCTCGGGGGCGGTGGCCGGCATCGCGTTGGTGTAGCTGCCGGCCAGGACGCTGCCCAGCACCGCGATGCCGAGGGCGGCGCCCATCTGCTGGATGGTGTCGTTGAGCGCGGAGCCGACGCCTGCCTGTTCGGCGGGAACGGTGCTCATCAGCGCGGAGACCGCGGCGGGCATCGCCAGGCCGCCGCCGGCGCCCAGCAGGAGCATGGCCGCGGCCGGCAGGACGAAGCCGTACTCGGCGGAGGCCGCCGAGAGCAGTGCGAATCCGCAGGCGCTCACGGTCAGCCCGAAGACGATCAGGGTCCGGTTGCCGATCTTGGAGCCGAGGGTGGCGCCCAGCGTGTTGAAGGACAGCGAGGCGATCGCCATCGGGATGAAGGCGAGACCGGCCTGGGTGGGTGTGTAGCCGAGCACGTACTGCAGGTACTGGGTGAGTACCAGCAGCAGACCGCCGTTGCCGATCTGCACCAGGGTCAGCGAGAAGCTGCCGCCGCTGAAGGCGCGGTCGCGGAACAGGCCGAGCGGCACCATCGGGTGCGCGGTGCGCAGCTCCCACACCACGAAGGCGGTCAGCGCGAGCACGGCGAGCACCGCGGCGACGGCCGTGGCCGGGTGGGCGAACCCGTGGTGCGGCAGTTCGATGATCGTCCAGACCAGGGCGGTCATGCCGACCACCGACAGGATCGCCCCCAGCGGGTCGGGCTTGCTCCACGGGCCCTTGGACTCCGGCATCAGCGTCAGCGCGGCGACGATCGCCAGCACCGCGATCGGCACGTTGATCAGGAACACCGCGCCCCACCAGAACCAGGCGATCAGCACTCCGCCCAACACCGGGCCGCCGACCAGCCCCACCATCGCGACCGCGCTCCAGGCGGCCATGGCCTTGCGCCGCTCGCCGTCGTCGAACACGGTGATCAGGATGGACAACGTGCTCGGCATGATGAGTGCACCGCCGACCCCCATGAACGTGCGGGCGGCGATGAGCTGGATCGGGTCACCGGCGTAGGCGGCGACCAGTGAGGCGACCCCGAACACCGCCAGCCCGATGATCATCACCCGGCGCCGGCCGTACCGATCCGACAAACCGCCCGCCGTCAGCAGCAGCCCCGCGAACACCAGCACATAGGACTCCAAGATCCACTGGGTGTCCTGGGCGCTCGCGCCGAGATCGGCGGCCAGCGGTGGGATGGCCACCGTGAGCACCATGTTGTCGATCACCAGCACCAGCGTGCTCAGGCACAACACCACCAAGATCAGCCAACGGCGCTGATGAGGTTCCTGTTTCACTGTCATTGAAAAGCCCTTCATAAAGGGGGTGCACCGCGCGCTCGGGGTGAGCGCCGGCCATCAGAAGGAATTCCGCCCCTGCGGGCGGGCGGGGCGGGCACCAGCTACCGGTCAGGCGCCCGCCGGGGGCTGCCACTCCACGAGTTGAACTACAACGCCGTTGGGGTCGGTGAGCCGCAGCACCCACTCGCCCCACGGCTCCTGCCGCAACGGCTCGGTGATGGTCGCGCCTTCACGGCGCAGCCGCTCCTGCTCGGCGGCGATGCCGGAGACGGCGAAGGACACGATCGCCTGCGCCGTACCCCGCGGGTACGGCGGCTCGCTTGCGGCCGGCAGCAGGATGATGTCGGCTGCGGCGTCGTCACGGCCGAGGCAGACGACGCTCTCGGCGACCACGAGTTCCCGGAAACCGAGGTGGGTGGTGAAGAACCGGCTGGCGGCCGGGATGTCGGCGACGTTCAGCGACACGGAGGTGGCGAGGACGTTCATGATGTCATCCCAGGCCCGGTCACAGGCGCCGGTGTCCAACGCCACGTTCGAAGCCACCACCGCCGTTCCGCGTCGCGAACAAAGATCATGTCAGGACCGTCCTTCGTTGCGTTCCACCAGTCTCACCGGTCCAGGCCACCGGCGATGGGATCAAGCATTCGCCCTGGCCAGGGTGGAGAACAACGGGAGATCCCGTAAGGTCACTTAACGCAGAGGTTTACGATCGGGAGCCGGAGTGGAGCTACGCGACATCGAGATCTTCTTGACCGTGGCCGAGGAGCTTCACTTCGGCCGCACCGCCGAGCGACTCCACGTGTCCCCGGCACGCATCACCCAAGCGATCAAACAGCAGGAACGCGTGCTCGGCGTCGCCCTGTTCGAGCGCACCAGCCGGCAGGTGAGCCTCACCCCGGCCGGACGGCAACTCCGCGACGACCTGCTTCCCGGCTACCGGCAAATCCAAGAGGCGATCGCCAGGGCCGCAGCGCTCGGCCGCGGGATTACCGGCACGCTGCGCGTGGGATTCTCCGCCGCCTGGTGCGGCAACCTCATCATCAAGGCCGCCGACGCGTTCAAAGACCGCCACCCCGACTGCGACATCCAGATCCAGGAGCTGCCGCTCAACGACGGCTTCGCACTGCTGCGCGGACGCCAACTCGACCTCCAGCTCACCGAACTCCCGGCCGACGAACCCGACATCACCACCGGGCCCACCATCTTCTCCCTGCCGCGCGCGCTCGTCGTCCCAGCCGGCCACCCCTTCGCCGCACGCCCATCCATCTCGCTCGAAGATCTCGCGCACGTCCAACTGATTACGATCACCGGTCCGCCGCAGTACTGGCTAGACTTCCACCTCCCCAGCCACACCCCCGCGGGCAAGCCCATCCCCCGCGGTCCAGCGACCATCGCATGGCAGGAGGTCCTCTCACTGGTCAGCGCGGGCAAAGGCGTCTGTCCTACCTCCGCCCTTGCCGCTGACTACTACTCCCGGTCCGACCTCGCCTTCGTCCCCTTCCACGACGCCCCGCCCTTCGACTATGCGCTCCTGTGGCCGGCCACCGGGCAGACGCCCAAGGTGCACGCCTTCGTCCAGACCCTTCTCACAGTCGCAGGCAAGCGCAGCGCAGACGCCGCCATCAGCCGCCCAACCAGCGCATCATCACAACAAAGAACATGAGGCCAGCCCGGGCCAACAACCTAGGGCGTGTCCCGTGGATCTTTAGTGGCGTTTGGTTGTAAATCAGTCCAGTGGAAGATCGCCTGAATCGTCATGATCTGACTGATGCCGAGTGGGAACGGCTGGAGCCCTTGCTGCCAGCCAACCCGAGGCAGGGCGGCCGGTGGGCCGATCACCGAACGGTGATCAACGGGGTGTTCTTCCGGGTCCGGACCAACATCCCCTGGCGTGACCTGCCGATCTGCTATGGGAACTGGAAGGCCGTCTATAACCGGCATCGCCGCTGGTCGATGGACGGCACCTGGGAGAAAATCTTGGACGGGCTGCGGGCCGGATGTGACGAGGCCGAAGGCGAGGACTGGACGGTGAGTGTGGACTCCACCGTGGTGCGTGCCCATCAGCATGCCGCCGGAGCCCGCCGCCGGCCGCCGGCCGATTTCCCGTCAAAGCGGACAGCGTAGATCACAAACCGGTGAAGGGACGGGAAGCGCTGGGCCGTTCGCGTGGCGGGTTGAGCACGAAGGTGCACCTGGTCGCCGACCGGCGTTGCCGTCCGATCGCCCGGACATCAGCCCCGGCCAGCATGGCGACAGTCCGTACTTCCGGCGTGTGCTGGAGGGTGTGCGCATCCAGCGCCGCGGGCTGGGCCGTCCCCGCAAACGTCCCGGGCGCGTACTGGCCGACAAGGCCTACTCCTCCCGTGCCAACCGTGCCTACCTGCGCCGACGCGGCATCGAGGCGGTCATCCCGATCAAGAAGGATCAGCAGGCCAACCGCCTCAAGCGCGGCAGTAAGGGTGGGCGACCGCCTGGGTTCGACGCCGAGCGGTACAAGGAGCGCAACACCGCCGAGCGGTGCATCAACAAGATGAAGGGCTACCGTGCGATGGCCCTTCGCACCGACAAGCGCGAGCGCATCTACCAGGGCACCGTCGACGTCGCCTCGATCAGGATCTGGCTCCGTGACCCGGTTCAATGACGACACTCCCTAGACGGTAGAGAGGTGGTCGTCGATGAGTGAGAGGACGAGAAGACGTGGATGTGTATGAAGCCGTGGACAGTCGCCGGGCCGTGCGGGCGTTCAGCGATGAGCCCGTGCCCAAAGAAATGCTCGAACGAGTGCTGACCGCAGCGACGCGGGCTCCATCGAGCGGGAACCTCCAACCGTGGCATCTGTACGTTGTGGCCGGTGAGCCCTTGGCCGAACTGAAGAAGCACGCGACGGCCAGGGCACTGGCAGGAGACCCGGGCGATGAGCGGGAGTATCCGATGTACCCGGCAGAACTGACCTCGCCGTATCTGGACCGCTTTTCCGCCGCGGCTGCCCAGCGGTACAAAGCGCTGGGAATCGAGCGCGACGACCCCGACAGGCCCATGAAGATCGCCGCCTTGAACTCGGAGGCATTCGGGGCGCCGGTCGTACTGTTCTGCTACCTCGACCGGACGATGGGGCCCGGGCAGTGGGGGGACGCGGGGATGTACCTACAGACGGTCATGCTGCTGCTGAGGGCGGAAGGGCTGCACAGCTGCCCCCAGGTGATGTGGACGATGTATCGCAAGACCGTCAGCCGCATAGTCGGAGCCGATGACAGGCTCGCACTGTTCTGCGGTGTCTCGGTGGGGTTCGAGAAGGAAGACGTGCCACCGCTGCGTACCGAGCGCGCGGACATGACGGAAACAGTGAGCTTCATCGGAGCGTGACCGTCAGGCGGTCAAGATCTACGGGACAGACCCTAGACGGCCAACCGATCGCTCCCACGATCACGCTACTTTCGACCAAGGCAGGCTGAAGTGACTTCGCGGGTTCAGCGACGGCGGGCGGCGGGGTCGCGGCTTTGCTGCCAGCGGGACAGCGAGGCGACGGAGGTGTGACCGGAGTAGGCCAACAAGGTGGAGGTGTTGGCGCCGTCTTCCGCGGCGTGGGTCAGGGCGCTGTGGCGTAGCTGGTGCAGCGTCCACGGGCCGCCGGGGCAGATCGGCGGTCGCGGTCTCGAACAGCTCGGCAGCCCGGCGGTAGGACAGCCGGGCTCGGCCGGAGGCGGCGTCGACGTCGGACGGCGGCAGCGCGACGCGGGCGCGCCGGCCGGTGAGGAACACCGGGCCAGCGCGG
>NZ_JBEXDT010000101.1:0-30985 GCF_040605905.1 Nonomuraea sp. NPDC005501
CGCCGGCCGGGCCGTCCCGGCGCGCCGCCGCCAGCGGGCGCCGTTCGTGCTGCTCGTCGTGGGGCTGCTCTGTGGCGGCCTGGTCAGCCTGCTCCTGCTCAACACCGTGCTCGCGCAGGACTCGATCACCGCCTCGCGGCTGCGCGGCGAGATCGCCGCCGCCCGCCAGCACAACGAGCGGCTCAAGCAGCTGATCGAGCAGGAGACGCAGGCCGACGTCATCGCCAGGCGTGCCGAGGACCAGGGCCTCCACCTCGACAACACCATCAACCCGCTCACCCTGGGCGACAAGGGCACGGGCACCGCCGCCAAGCCGGCCACCGGCACGGGTACGGGCGCCGACACCGCGACCGGCAAGCCCGGCGCCACGGCGGAGTCCGGCACCGGGACCGGCGGCACGGCCGACACCGGTGCCACGACCAGCGGCACCGCCGACAGCACCGCAGACAGCGCGGCCGACACCGGGGCCGACGCCGGGCGGGTGGGCCAGACCCGGTGAGCACCACAGGCGGCAGGGGCCAGGGGCCCGGCCGTGGCGGGGGCGGCGCCGGCTCTCAAGGAGGGCCCGGCGCCGCCCGTCGTACGTCCGGCGGCCCCGGCCGGTCGGGAAGACAGGCGGGCACGGCCCGTTCGGAGGGGGCGGACCGTCCGCCGTCCGACGAGCGGCGCGACCCGCGTAAGCGGCCCGACCCGTTCGACCTGCCTTTCGACCTCTCGTCCGGCCCGTCCGGCGACGACGCCGACGACCAGCCCCGCGGCCGTGCGCCGCGGGGCCGCGCCCCGCAGGACCCGCGCACCCGCCAGGACCCGGCGACCGGCCGCGACCCCGCACGCGGCCGCACGCGCCGCGACCGTGACGACGACGCCCAGGACGCTCCACGTGGTCGTACGCGCCAGGATCGGGACGGGGAGCCCCAGGACCTTCCGCGCGGCCGTCTGCGCCGCGACCGCGACGACGACGCGTCAGGCGCCGGACGCGGCCCCACGGGCCGGGACCGGGACGACGACCCGTCGGACGTGCCGCGCGGCCGTACCCGGCGGGACCGTGACGGGGACCCGCAGGAAGCTCCACGTGGGCGTCTGCGGCGCGACCGGGACGACGAGCCGCGGGACCTCCCACGCGGCCGGCTGCGTCAGGACCGGGACGGCGATTCCCGGGACACCCCGCGCGGCCGTGCGCCGCAGGACGAGGTCCGCGGGCGGTCCGCCGACCGCCGGCCGGCCGACCGGTCCGGCGGCCGGGCGGCCCCGGACCGGATGACCGGCCGGCCCGAGCGGGACGCCGGAGAGCGCAGCTCCCGCCACGACGACGAGACCCCGGACTGGGACCCCCTCGCCGGCTCCGCCCGCGCCCGGCGCACGGCGCGGGGCCGCGACGACCTCCCGCCCGTCCGCGGGGCTCACGACGACGCGCCGCCGGCCCGCGCCCGACGCCAGGACGACGGTGACGGCCCCCGCGCCCGCTCACGCCAGGAGGCCCCGGGCCGGGCCGCCCGCGCCCGGCAGGACGACGACGCCCCTGCCGGACGGGGTCGTACGCGCGCGCAGACCGAGGGGCCGGCCGGACGGGACCGCGCCGACGCCGGGGAGCCGGGCGTCCACGGCCGTGCCCGCCAGGACGGGCCGCAGGGCACACGCGGGGCCGCCCCCCAGGACCGCGACCCCCGCGACCGGGCCACCGCACGCGACCGCGCCACCGCCCAGGACCGCGCCACCGCCCAGGACCGCGCCAGGGACCGGGAGCGGGAACGGGACCGCGACAGGGACCCGCGTGGCCGCGGGCCCCGAGATCCTCAGGACCGGGGCGCGCACGACCGCGACCCGCACGACCGCGACCCGCGGGACCGTGGCGCCCGAGATCGGGCCGCCCACGGCAGGTCACCGCAAGGCAGGGCCGCTCAAGGCAGGCTGCCCCAGGACGGCCAGGAGCGGCTCAGGGGGCGCGCGCCCAAGGACGGCCCCGGCGGGCCACGGGGCGGCGCTCCCCGCCGCGGCGGCCCCTCCAGCCCCTTCGGGCGCGGCCTCGGCGCGCTGCTCCAACGCGCCGCCGGAGGCCGCGACGGTGGCGGCCGCGACGGTGGAGGCCGAGGTGGCGGGCGCAGGCCGCCGTCGTCCCGGCCCGCCAAGCCACCCCTCGTCCTGCGTCTCGGCAGCCCGCGCCGGCGCATCAACGTGGGGCTCATCGGCATGACCTTCATCCTGTCGATCTTCGCCGGCCGGCTGATCCAGATGCAGGGCCTCGACTCCAAGGTGTACGAGGCGCGGGCCGCCGACCAGCGCCTGCAGACCCAGCAGATCCCCGCCAAGCGCGGCACGATCACCGACGTCAACGGCCACCCGCTGGCCGTCACCGCCGAGGCGCGCGAGATCGCCATCGACCCCACCGTGGTGTCCGTCCCCGCGCGGCCCATGGTCGCCCAGGCCCTCGCCGCGCACCTGGGCAGGACCGAGCAGGAGATGGCCGCCAAGCTGGCCCAGTCCGGCACCCGCTACCAGTTGCTGGCCCGGGACGTCGACCCGGTCGTCGCGAGCCGCCTGCTGAAGGCCGGCGTCCCCGGGCTGACCGCGAAGAAGACCTACCGGCGGCTCTATCCGGCGGGCGACCTGGCGGGCAGCCTCATCGGATTCGTCGGTGACGAGGGCAAGGGCCTCGGCGGCATCGAGGCGACCAAGAACTCCCTGCTGGCCGGCCGCGACGGCGAGCAGCGGGCCGAGACCGGCCGTGACGGCCAGCCCATCCCCATGACCAGCACCCGGCGCACCGCCCCGGTGGACGGCCGCGACGTGCGGCTGACCATCGACCGTGACATCCAGTGGGCCGCCCAGCGGTCCCTCACCGAGCAGGTGAAGGAGGCCGGCGCGAGCAGCGGCACCGTCATCGTCATGGACGTCCGGACGGCGCAGATCATCGCCATGGCCAACAGCCCGGAGCTCGACCTGAACAACTGGAGCAAGTCCCCGGCCAGCCTGTACGTCAACCGGGCCGCCGCCGACGTGTTCGAGCCGGGCAGCACCAACAAGGTCATCACCGCGGCGGCGACCCTGGAGGCCGGCGTGGTGAGCCCGGACACGGTCTTCCAGGTCAAGGACAACATCCAGTGCGCCGACCGGGTGCTGCGCGACGCCCACCCGCATCCGGCCGAGGCGATGACGTTCCGCGAGGCCATGGCCCAGTCCAGCAACGTCGCGACCATCATGGCCGCCCGCAAGATCGGCAGCGAGCGGCTCTACCGGATGCTCAAGGCGTTCGGCTTCGGCGCGGCGCCCGGCGGGGGCGTGCCCGGCGCCGGGGCCGGGCTGCTGCCCGACTACAAGACCTGGTCCGGCAGCCAGAGCTGCACGGTCGCCTACGGGCAGGGCGTGTCGGTGACCGCGCTGCAGATGGCCAGCGTGTACCAGACGATCGCCAACGGCGGCGTGAAGATCGACCCGCAGATCGTCGCGGGCACGACCGACGCGTCCGGGAGGTTCGTCCCGTCGGCTCCGGGCAGGAAGACCCGGGTGGTCAGTGAGAGGACCGCCAAGGAGATCGGCACCATGCTCGAGGCCGCGGTGAGCGCCCAGGGCACCGGCGAGCTGGCCGCCATCCCCGGGTACCGGGTGGCGGGCAAGACGGGTACCGCGGACCGCTACGATCAGCAGTTGGGCCGTTACGACGGCTATACTGCGTCGTTCGCGGGGTTCAGCCCCGCCGACGCGCCGCGGCTCGTGGTGCTGTCGGTGCTGCAGAACCCGAAGAACGGTCACTTCGGCGGGCAGATCGCCGCGCCCGTGTTCAAGGATGTGATGACGTTCGCCATCAAGAGCAGGAAGATCCCGCCAACGGGTTCCGCCGCGCCCGCGGTGCGGACTCGCGCGGGACAGTGACCGGGAAAGGTACGCTGCCGCCGTGCGTCCCCCGTCGTCTATGCGTCCAACGACCAGTCCGCCCCGTCCGCTGACCGGGCTGGCGACCATGCTCGACGCCGAGCCCGGCTCGGCGAGGTCGCCCCACGCCGCGCTGACCGGCGTCACCATCGACTCGCGCGAGGTGCGGCGCGGCGATCTCTACGTGGCCCTGCCCGGCCGGCAGGCGCACGGCGCGGCCTTCGCGGCGCAGGCCATGGCGAGCGGCGCCGCGGCCGTCCTCACCGACGAGGCGGGCCGTGAGCAGGCCGTCGCCACCGGGCTGCCGGTGCTGGTCGTCCCCGATCCGCGCGCCCTGCTCGGGCAGATCGCCTCCTGGGTGTACGGCCAGCCGGCCCACGACATCCAGGTGCTCGGCGTGACCGGCACCAGCGGCAAGTCCACCACCACGTTCCTGCTGGAGGCCGGGCTGCGGGCGGCCGGCCACACCACGGGCCTGGTGGGCGGCGTCGAGATCCACGCGGGCGGCCTGGAGTTCGTGCCGCGGCTGACCACGCCGGAGGCGTCGGACCTGCACGGCCTGTTCGCCCTCATGCGGGAGCGGGGCGTGACGGCGGCGGCCATGGAGGTCTCCAGCCACGCGCTGGCGCTCGGCCGGGTCGACGGCGTCTTCTACGACGTGGCGCTGTTCACCAACCTGTCGCAGGACCACCTCGACTTCCACAAGGACCTCGACGACTACTTCTCCACCAAGGTGCGGCTCTTCCAGCCCGAGATGTGCCGCGTGGGCGTCACCAACCTCGACGACCCGCACGGCCGTGAGCTGTTGTCGCGGGCCAAGGTGCCGATGACCACGTTCTCGGCGCTCGGCGACCCGCAGGCGTCCTGGCGGGCGCTCGACACGCGGCTCGGCGCGGACGGCAGCTCGTTCCGCGTGGTGGGCCCCGGCGGGGTCGAGGCCGACGCGCAGATCGCGCTGCCCGGCCCGTTCAACGTGGCCAACGCGCTCGGCGCCGTCGTCACGCTCGTCGAGTCCGGCGTGCCGCTCCAGACGGCCGTCCACGGCGTCGGCACGCTCACCGGGGTGCCCGGCCGCATGGAGCGGGTCACGGGCGCGGGCGACGAGTTCCAGGCCGTCGTCGACTACTCGCACAAGCCCGGCGCGGTCGAGTCGGTGCTGCTCTCGCTGCGTGAGGTCACCGCGGGCCGGCTCACGGTGGTGATCGGCTGCGGCGGCGACCGTGACACCGGCAAGCGGCCGCTCATGGGCGAGGCCGCGGCCCGGCTGGCCGATGTGGCGATTTTCACCAGTGACAATCCCCGTTCCGAGGATCCGCTGGCCATCCTGGCCGCGATGATGGATGGAGCGCTCCGCGTTCCGCAGCAGGACCGCGCTCATGTGATCATTGAGCCTGACCGCGCGGCCGCGATCGAGCTGGCGGTCGGCCGGGCCGGCCGCGGCGACGTAGTCGTGGTGGCGGGCAAGGGCCATGAGCAGGGTCAGTACATTTCAGGCGAGGTGATCCCCTTCGACGACCGCGAGGTCGTCGCCCGGGCGATCGACGCACGCAAGGAAAGCAGGAAGCACGCATGATCCCGTTGCCTCTGGCCAGGATCGCCGAGATCACCTCGGGGGCCCTGTCGGGCATGGCCGACCCCCGCGCGGTGGTCCGCGGTCCGGTGGTGATCGACTCACGGGACGTCGGACCGGGATCGCTGTTCGTCGCCTTCGCGGGCGCGCGCGTCGACGGTCACGACTACGCCGCCCAGGCGGTCCGGGCCGGAGCCGTCGCGGTGCTCGCGAGCCGGCCGGTCGACGCGCCCGCGGTCGTGGTCCCCGACACCGCCGCGGCGCTGGCGGCTCTGGCCACCGCGCACGCCGCTGCGCTGCCGGACGCCACCGTGGTCGGCATCACCGGCTCGGCCGGCAAGACGACCACCAAGGACCTGCTGGCCCGGCTGACGGCCCGCATGGGGCCCACGATCGCGCCGGTCGGCTCGTACAACAACGAGATCGGCCACCCGCTGACCGTGCTCAAGGCCGACCACGAGACCCGGTTCATGGTGCTGGAGCTGAGCGCCCGCAACATCGGCCACATCCGCGCGCTGACCCGCATCGCGCCGCCCCGCATCGGCGTGGTCCTCAACGTCGGCACCGCCCACCTCGGCGTGTTCGGCGGCAAGGAGGCCATCGCCAAGGCCAAGGGCGAGCTGGTCGAGGCCCTGCCGCGCACCGGCGTCGCCGTGCTCAACGCCGACGACCCGCTGGTGCGCGAGATGGCCTCGCGCACCGAGGCGCGCGTCACCCTGTTCGGGCGCTCGCCGGAGGCCGCCATCCGCGCCGAGGACGTCACGGTGGACGAGCGCGGCCGCGCCTCGTACACGCTGACCACCCCCTCCGGCTCCGCGCGGATCTCCCTCAAGCTGTACGGCGACCCGGCGGTCGAGAACTCCCTGGCCGCCGCCGCGGCGGCCTACGAGCTGGGCCTGCCGGTCGCCACCATCGCCGCGGAGCTGAGCGAGGCCACCCCGCGCAGCCGGTGGCGGATGGAGGTCACCGACCGGCCCGACGGCGTGACCGTGATCAACGACGCGTACAACGCCAACCCCGACTCCATGCGGGCCGCCTTCGCGGCGCTCGGCACGCTCGGCGGCGGCAGGCGCCGCTTCGCCGTCATCGCCGCCCTGCGGGAGCTGGGCGAGGACGGCACGGCGCTCAACACGGACCTGGGCCGCCTGGCGGGCGGCGCGGGCCTGGCGGGGCTGGTCGTCGCCGGCCCGGACGCCGCCCCGGTGCTGGAGGGCGCGTTCGCGGCGGCCGGCGGCCACGGGGCCGCCGCCGAGCCGCGGGAGAGCCACACCCAACTGACGGACATGTCCGGAACGGGCGACATGCCGATCGTGCACGTTCCTGACGCGGAGGCCGCCGCGGCGCAGGTGTCGCAGTGGCTGCGGCCCGGCGACGTCGTGCTCGTCAAGGGGCCCCGCGCGATGAGCCTCGAGAGGACGGCCGAGCTGCTGCTCGGGGGTGCCACCCAGTGACCAACATCATCATTGCCGGCGCGGTGGGACTCATCCTGTCGATGCTCGGCACCCCCCTGGCCATCCGGCTGCTCTCCCGTCGTGGCTACGGCCAGGAGATCCGCGAGGAGGGCCCGTCCGGCCACTACGACAAGCGCGGCACCCCCACCATGGGCGGCATCGTCATCGTGCTGGCCTCGCTGCTGGCCTACGGCGGCTCCCACCTCGCCACGCTGGCGCCGCCGACCGTCTCGGGCCTGCTGGTGCTGTTCCTGATGACCGGCCTCGGCGCGGTCGGCTTCCTCGACGACTTCATCAAGATCTACAAGCAGCGCAGCCTGGGCCTGCGCAGCGGCGCCAAGGCGCTGGGCCAGCTCGTCGTCGGCGCCGTCTTCGCGGTGATGGTGACGCAGCAGGCCAACGTCTACGGCATCACGCCGGCCGAGACCCGCCTGTCGTTCCTGCGCGACTTCGGGCCGTCCATCGGTCTCTTCGGGTTCACCATCTGGGTGCTGATCATGATCGTCGGCTTCTCCAACGCGGTGAACCTCACCGACGGCCTCGACGGCCTGGCCAGCGGCGCGACCGGCGTGGTCCTGGCCGCGTACGTGCTGATCGGCAACTGGCAGCTGCGCAACAACTGCATCGACCAGCTCGGCCCGAACTGCTACTGGGTCCGCGACCCGCTCGACCTGGCCGTGGTGGCCGCCGCCGTGCTCGGGGCGCTGATCGGGTTCCTGTGGTGGAACGCGCCGCCGGCCAAGATCTTCATGGGCGACACCGGGTCCCTGGCGCTGGGCGGCGTGCTCGCCGGCCTGGCCATCGCCACCCGCACGCAGCTCCTGCTCATCATCCTCGCCGGGCTGTGCGTGATCATCACCCTGTCGGTGATCATCCAGGTGGGCTCCTTCAAGATGACCGGGAAACGCGTGTTCAGGATGGCGCCGCTCCAGCACCACTTCGAGCTGAAGGGCTGGGCGGAGACCACGATCGTGGTCCGGTTCTGGCTGATCGCCATGCTGTGCGCGGCCCTGGGCCTCGGCCTGTTCTACGTCGAGTGGATGCCACGGTGAGCCCGGTCCCGTCATCGGCACAGGGCGTCACCTGCGTCGCCGGGCTCGGCGTCTCAGGCATCGCCGTGGCCGAGGTGCTGGCCGCGCGCGGGGAGCAGGTCGTGGTCGTGGAGGCCGCCGAGGGGGAGCGCCAGCTCCGGGCCGCCGCCGAGCTGGCCCCGCTGGGCGTCGAGGTGCGCTTCGCCGCCGCGGGGCTCCCCGAGGGCGTCACCCGGCTCGTCACCACCGGCTGGGCGCCCCACCACCCGCTGATCGCCGCCGCCCTCCGTGCGGGCGTCGAGGTGGTCGGGGAGGTCGAGCTGGCCTGGCGGCTGCGCCCGGCCGGCGCGGCCCCCTGGCTCGCCCTGACCGGCACCAACGGCAAGACCACCGCCGTGCGCATGCTGACGTCCATCCTGCTCGCCTCCGGACGCCGGGCGCTCGCCGTGGGCAACGTCGGCGAGCCCGTCATCCGGGCCGTCACCCGTACCTCCGGGGAGCCGTACGACGTGCTCGCGGTCGAGCTGTCCAGCTTCCAGCTCCACTGGTCGGGGTCGCTGGCCCCGCTGGCCGCCGCGGTCCTCAACGTCGCCCCGGACCATCTCGACTGGCACGGCTCGATGGAGGCGTACGCCGCCGCCAAGGGCCGCGTCTTCGAGCGGGCCGGCACCGTCGTCTACAACGCCGACGACCCCGAGGCCGCCCGGCTGGCCGAGCCGTACCCGGGGGCCGTCGGCTTCACGCTGCGCGTGCCGAGGCCCGGGCAGGTGGGCGTGGTCGAGGACCTCCTCGTGGACCGGGCGTTCGTCGCCGACCCGGTGGAGGCCGCCGAGGAGCTGGCCACGCTGGCCGACGTGCGGCCGCTCGCCCCCCACAACGTGGCCAACGCCCTGGCCGCCGCCGCGCTGGCCCGCGCCGCCGGCGTGCCGGCCTCCGCCGTACGGCAGGGCCTGCGCGACTTCGTGCCCGACCCGCACCGCATCGCCCATGTCGCCCGGATCGGCGAGGTGGACTACGTGGACGACTCCAAGGCCACCAACCCGCACGCCGCGGCGGCGGCCCTGTCGGCCTACCCGTCGATCGTGTGGGTCGCGGGCGGCCAGCTCAAGGGCGCCGACGTGGACGACCTGGTGCGCCGGGCCGCCCCGAGGCTGCGCGGGGCCGTGCTGCTGGGCGCCGACCGGGGCGTCATCGCCGAAGCACTCGCGCGACACGCCCCGAATGTCCCCGTCGTGGACATCCCCGCCCAAGACACTGGTGCGATGGACAGAGTCGTCACCGAAGCCGCCCGCCTGGCCCGTCCGGGCGACACCGTGCTGCTCTCCCCGGCCGGCGCGTCGCTCGACATGTTCGCCGGGTACCCGGCCCGGGGGGAGGCCTTCGCGCGTGCCGTACGCGAGCTGAAGGCCGCCACGTGAGCGCCACCACCGAGGACCGGCCGCGCCGGAGCGCCGTCGAGGGGCCGTCCGGCTGGGCGCGCGAGCACCTCGCGTCGCTGCGGGAGCTGCTGGGCAAGCCGCTGACCACGTACTACCTCATCATCGGGTGCAGCGCCCTGCTGCTCGCGCTCGGGCTGATGATGGTCCTGTCGGCCTCCAGCATCGAGGCGATGCAGAAGACCGGCAACCCGTTCTCCTGGTTCATCAAGCAGTCGTTCTCGGCGGCGCTGGGCGTGCCCGTGATGTGGGCCTGCTCGCGGCTGCCGCACCGGTTCTTCCGGTGGGCCGGCTATCCCCTGATGGCGCTGTCGATCATCGCGCTGGTCATGGTGCTGTTCATCGGCTCGTCCGAGCTTGGGGCGCAGCGCTGGATCTACGTCGGCCCGCTCACCCTCCAGCCGTCCGAGCCGGCCAAGCTGGGCCTCGCGCTGTGGGGGGCCGACCTGCTGGCCCGGCGGGCCCGGCACGGGCGCATCGAGTGGCGGCACATGCTGATCCCGCTCATGCCCGGGACGGTGATCCTGGCCGTCATGGTCATGCTCGGCCGCGACCTCGGCACGACCCTCGTGCTGTTCATGATCTTCCTGGCGCTGCTGTGGGTGGTGGGGGCGCCGATCAAGCTGTTCGCCGGCATCCTGGCCCTCGCCGTGCTGGCCGCCATGATCATGATCAAGGTCGAGCCGTACCGGATGGCCCGCATCAGCTCGTTCCTCGACCCGTGGGCCGACGCGCAGGGCTACGGCTACCAGGCGGTGCAGGGGCAGATCGCGATGGGCTCCGGCGGCTGGTTCGGGCTCGGCCTGGGCAGCAGCCGGGCCAAGTGGAGCTGGCTGCCCCACGGCGAGAGCGACTTCATCTTCGCCATCCTCGGCGAGGAGCTCGGCCTCATGGGGACCCTGGTGGTCGTGGCGCTGTTCGGCCTGCTCGGCTACGCGGGGCTGCGCGTGGCCACCCGGGTCAACGACCCGTTCGTCCGGCTGGCCGCCGCCGCGATCGTGGCCTGGATCGCCGGTCAGGCCATCGTCAACATGGGCGCCGTCCTCGGCGTGCTGCCCATCACCGGCATCCCGCTGCCCCTCGTCTCGTACGGCGGGTCGGCCCTGCTGCCCACGCTCGCCGCGCTCGGCATGCTGCTGTCGTTCGCCAAACGCGAGCCGGGCGCCCGCGAGGCTCTCGCGGCCCGTGGCCCCGGACCGGTCCTCCGGGCCCTAAGCTGGCTGGGCCTGGGAGGCATCGCCAGAGGCAGGGCACGGCGCCAGGGCACGACGGTCGGGGCACGACGGTAGGGAGTGGACATGAGGGTGGTCCTCGCCGGGGGCGGGACGGCCGGCCACATCGAGCCGGCGCTCGCCCTTGCCGACGCGCTGCGCCGTCTGGACCCGGCCGTCGGCATCACGTGCGTGGGCACCGAGCGGGGCCTGGAGACGCAGCTCGTCCCGGCCCGCGGCTACGACCTGGACCTCGTGCCGGCCGTTCCGCTGCCCAGGGCGCTCACCCCGCGCCTGCTCACGGTGCCCGGCCGGCTGGCGGGCGCCGTCAACGCCGTCGCCGCGGTCCTCGACCGCGTCTCGGCCGACATCCTCGTGGGGTTCGGCGGGTACGTCGCCACGCCCGCCTACCTGGCCGCCAAGCGGCGCGGCCTGCCGATCGTCGTCCACGAGGCCAACCCGCGCCCGGGCCTGGCCAACCGGCTCGGCGCGCGGCTCGCCGACCACGTCTTCAGCGGTTTCCCCGAGCCGGCCCTGGCCGGAGCCGCGTACATCGGCACCCCGCTGCGCCGCGAGATCGCCACCCTGGACCGGCTGTCCACGGGCGACAAGGCCCGCTCCTGGTTCGGCCTGGAGAACGACCGGCCCACGTTGCTCGTCTTCGGCGGCTCGCGGGGCGCGCGGTCGATCAACCAGGCGGCGCTGGCCGCGGCCCCCGCCCTGCGCGCGGCCGGCATCCAGGTGCTGCACGTGCTCGGCCCGGACAACGTCCCCGACCACGAGCCGCCGCCCGGCGACCCGCAGTACGTCCTGCTGCCGTACGTCGACCGCATGGACCTGGCCTACGCCGCGGCCGACCTCGCCCTGTGCCGGGGCGGGGCGCTCACCTGCGCCGAGCTGACCGCGGTGGGGCTGCCCGCGGCGTACGTGCCGCTGCCCCACGGCAACGGCGAGCAGCGGCTCAACGCCGAGCGCATCGTGGCGGGCGGCGGCGGGTTCGTGGTCGACGACGCGGACCTGTCCCCCCAGTGGATCGTCCACCACGTGCTGCCGATCCTGCGCGACCCCGAGCGGGTCGCCGTCATGTCCGAGGCGGCCTCCCGACTGGGGCGCAAGGACGCCGATATCATGCTCGCAAGGAAAGTCTTGGAGATAGCCGGATGAGTCTGGTCAAGCTGGTCGATCCCATCGCCGCCGAGGAGCTGGGCCGGGTGCACTTCATCGGCATCGGCGGCGCGGGGATGTCGGGCATCGCCCGCATCCTGATCAAGCGCGGCGTGCGCGTGTCCGGGAGCGACGCGCGCAGCAGCGACCTCGTGGGCGAGCTGCGCCGGCTGGGCGCCACCGTCCACATCGGGCACGCCGCCTCCCACATCAAGGACGTCGACACGGTCGTGGTCTCCACCGCGATCCGCGACTCCAACCCGGAGCTCGGCGAGGCGCTCAGGCAGGGGCTGCGCATCATCCCGCGGGCCGCCGCGCTCGCCTCCGTGATGGCCGGGCGCACCGCCGTCGCCGTCGCCGGCACCCACGGCAAGACCACCACCTCCTCGATGCTCACCGTGGCGCTGCAGAAGTGCGGCGCCGACCCGTCCTACTGCGTCGGCGGTCAGCTCGTCACCACCGGGCTCGGCGCGGACGAGGGCTCCGGCGGGGTGTTCGTCGCCGAGGCCGACGAGAGCGACGGCTCGTTCCTCATGCTGGCCCCCGACATCGCCGTGGTCACCAACGTCGAGGCCGACCACCTCGACAACTACGGCGACCCGCGCGCCGTCCACGACAGCTTCGCCCGCTTCGCCGAGCGGATCGGCTCGCTGCTCATCGCCTGCGCCGACGACCCCGGCGCGGCGGAGCTGGCCGAGACGGCGCGGGCGCGCGGCCTGCGCGTGCGCACGTACGGAGCGGCCGGCGACCTGCGCGTGACGGACGTGCGGCCCGACGGGTTCGGCACGAGGTTCACCATCGAGGGGCGCGGTGACGTCCGGCTGGCCGTCCCCGGCGCTCACAACGCGCTCAACGCCACCGCGGTGATCGCCGTGGCCGACGAGCTGGGCCTGCCGTTCGAGGAGATCAGGGACGGGCTCGCCGCCTTCGGCGGGGCCAAGCGGCGCTTCGAGTCCAAGGGCGAGGCGGGCGGCGTCGCCGTGTTCGACAGCTACGCCCACCACCCGACCGAGCTGGCCGCCGATCTGCGGGCCGCGCGCGACGTCGTGGCGTCGTACTCCGGCGACGGGCGGGTCGTCGCGATCTTCCAGCCGCACCTGTACTCGCGTACCCGGTTCTTCGCCGACGACTTCGGCACGGCGCTCGCGCTGGCCGACGAGGTGATCGTGCTCGACGTGTACGGCGCCCGCGAGGACCCGGAGCCCGGGGTGTCGGGGGCGATGGTCGCGGGCCGCGTGCCCCTGCCCGCCGAGCGGGTCGCGTACGCGCCGGACCGGTCCGCGGTGCCGTCGCTGGCGGCCTCCCGCGCCCGGCCGGGCGACATCGTGCTGACGATGGGGGCCGGCGACGTGACCGAGCTGGGCCCGCAGATCCTCGCGGAGTTGTCCGGCCGCTGACCCGCCCCTCATGCGCGGGGGAGGGACGGCTCCGGGCGCGCCTCGGGCGGTACGGGCGGGATGCGGCGTAAGTTCGGTCCCACGGCTGCTCCGGCCCGGAGATCGGCGATGTCGTCCTTGAGCCGGCGGCCGTGAAACCGGGTGTCGTGAAGCCGGATGTCGCGGAGCCGGATGTCGTGAAGCCGGGTGTCGTGGACCGGGTGTCGTGAAGCCGGGTGTCATGGAGCCGGGAGAGTGATGAGGGCGCGGACGGCGTTGCTGGTGCTGCTGACGGTCGGGGTGGTGGGCGTCGCGGCGTGGCTGGTGTTCTTCTCGCCCGTCCTGGGCGTCCGATCCGTGGAGATCGTGGGAAATCTCACAGTGCCCCAGGACCGGGTCAAGGAGAAGGCCGCCGTTCCCGCCCTTCATCCGCTGGCCACGGTCGACCTGGACGAGGTCGAGGCGCGCGTCCTGACCCTCCCGCAGCTCGCCACGGCCAAGGCCGACCGCGTCTGGCCGGGAACGCTGCGCATCCAGGTCACCGAGCGGCGGCCGGTCGCCTCCCTGCCCGTGGGCGGCCGGGCGGCGCTGATCGACGGGCACGGCGTGGTGATCGAGGTGAGGGATCTGGCGCCGGCCTGGCTGCCGGTGCTCAAGGTCGACCGGCCGGCCGCGGGCGACCCGGCGACGATGGCGGCGCTCAAGGTCGTACAGGACCTGCCCCGCTCCCTGTCGGGAAAGGTGCGGCAGGTCCGCGCCACCACGGCCGAGGGTGTGTCGCTGGAGCTGACCGACGGGCGCACGGTGTTCTGGGGCGGTGCCGAGCGCGGCGAGGAGAAGGCGCGCATCCTGGCGCGCGTGCTGGGCCGCAAGGCGGACCTCTACGACGTCAGCTCGCCGGACGTGGTGACGCTCAAGTGATCTTATCGCGGACATCCGGTAATGATCCTTACCGATCTTCCCCGCGAGGCGTTTCCGCCGTCCGATCAGGGCGTGCGCGGGTGAGTCGCCGCGCCGGTACACGGCGGCGGCCCGGCCGTGAGAGCCTGTACGCGGGACATGCGGCGGAGGAGTGCCCCGACCTGGCGAGACCGCGGAGCGAATCGGACAGCCCGCGACACGCCGGACGTGATTGCGGCGCGGTTAGTTGACCCGCCCGGAGCGTACTCCTACTGTCCGTATCAATCCTCAGGTTGACATAAATCTAAATCTCAACTTGAGGTTGAGACTTACTCGAACTGAAGAACGCGGAGACATCCGCACCGAAATGGCAAGTAAACGAGCGGAAAGGCCCCTCGTCGTGGCAGCACCGCAGAACTACCTCGCGGTCATCAAGGTTGTCGGCATCGGCGGCGGCGGAGTCAACGCCGTCAACCGGATGATCGAAGAGGGACTCAAGGGCGTCGAGTTCATCGCGATAAACACCGACGCCCAGGCGCTGCTGATGAGTGACGCCGACGTCAAACTCGACGTGGGCCGCGAGCTCACGCGCGGACTTGGCGCCGGCGCCAACCCCGACGTGGGGCGCAAGGCGGCGGAAGACCACCGTGAGGAGATCGAGGAGGTCCTCAAGGGGGCCGACATGGTCTTCGTGACGGCGGGCGAGGGCGGCGGCACCGGCACGGGCGGCGCGCCCGTCGTGGCCAACATCGCCCGCTCGCTCGGCGCCCTCACCATCGGCGTCGTCACCCGGCCGTTCAGCTTCGAGGGCCGGCGCCGCGCCATGCAGGCCGAGGCCGGCATCGAGACGCTGCGCGACGAGGTCGACACCCTCATCGTGATCCCCAACGACCGGCTGCTGTCGATCTCCGACCGTCAGGTGAGCGTGCTCGACGCGTTCAAGGCGGCCGACCAGGTGCTGCTGTCCGGTGTGCAGGGCATCACCGACCTGATCACCACGCCCGGTCTGATCAACCTCGACTTCGCCGACGTCAAGTCGGTCATGTCCGGCGCCGGCTCGGCGCTCATGGGCATCGGCCACGCGCGCGGCGACGACCGCTCGGTCGCGGCGGCCGAGATGGCCGTCTCCAGCCCGCTGCTGGAGGCCAGCATCGACGGCGCCCACGGCGTGCTGCTGTCGATCGCGGGCGGCTCGGACCTCGGCCTGTTCGAGATCAACGAGGCGGCCCAGCTCGTGTCCACGGCCGCGGCGCCCGACGCCAACATCATCTTCGGCACGGTCATCGACGACGCCCTGGGCGACGAGGTGCGGGTCACCGTCATCGCCGCCGGCTTCGACGACGTGCCGCCGCCGGTGGAGAAGCTGCCGCGCCCGCAGAGCCGTCCCGCCCAGGCCGCCCCGCCGGTCTCCTCGCCGGTACGGCCCAGCGTCGCCCCGCCGACCGTGAAGGCCGAGCCCGCGCCGCGCGTGGAGCCGCGCACCGAGCCCCGCATGGAGCCCCGCATGGAGGCCCGTCCGGAGCCGAGGACCGACTTCCGGCCGGAGCCGCGCCCCGAGCTGAGGGCCGAGCCGCGGCCGGAGCTCCGGGCCGAGCCGGTGCGACCCGTGGAGAGCGTCCCCGAGCCCGCTCCCGACCCCGAGCCGGTCGTGGCCGAGGAGCCGCCGAGCCCCGTGTCGATCCCGCGCCCCACGCCCGAGCCGACCAACCCGCCCACCCCGATCAGCTCCCGCATGTCGGAGCCGGCCAAGCGCCGACCGGTCGTCTTCGAGGAGCAGGAGGAGGAGCTCGACGTCCCCGACTTCCTGAAGTGACCGTCGTGCCCTCGCCGCTCCGCTCCCGCTCCAGGGGTACGGCGGAGCGGCGCCGCTGTGTGCGGGGGCGCCTCGGGGCGCACAGCGCCGCGCCGGCCGTGCAGGACGGTGATCGGCCCGATCGGCGGGCCCGGACGGGCGCCCGGCATGATGGGATCCGGCGGAACGGGGTTCGGCGAGAATGGGGTCCGGTGGGAAGCCGCGAAGGCGCCGTCACGGCGGCCCCTGGCGGCGGCACCCGGTTCTCGGGCGACGGCTGCCGGTGGAGGGTGTCGGCGGCGGCCCTTGACGGCAGCTCTTGACGGTGGCTTCTGACGGCGGCTCTTGACAGTGGGCCGGTACGGCGGGCGGGTGTGGCGGCCGTGGGCCGGGGCCGCGGGAGCCGGGCGGCGTGACTGAGGCGGGACGAGCGGGGCAGTCCTCGGCAGGGCGGTCCTCAGGGGAGGGGCAGGCGCGATGAGGCGGGACGAGATCGCGGCCGGGTTGGCCGACGTGGAGCGGCGCATCGCGGACGCGTGCCGGGCGGCCGGCCGCGACCGCGGCGAGGTGACGCTGATCGCCGTCACCAAGACGCGCCCCGCCGAGGACGTCCGGATCCTGGCCGGGCTGGGCGTGCGCGAGGTCGGCGAGAACCGCGACCAGGAGGCCGCGCCCAAGGCGCGCGAGCTGGCCGCCCTAGGGCTGACCTGGCACTTCGTCGGCCAGCTCCAGAGCAACAAGGTGCGCTCCGTCGCCGGCTACGCCGACGTGATCCACTCCGTGGACCGGATCCGCCTGGCCGCCGCCATCGACAAGGAGGCCGGGCGGCAGGGCCGGGAGATCGGCTGCCTCGTCCAGGTGTCCCTCGACGACGACCCGGCCAGGGGCGGCGCCGCCCCGGCCGACGTTCCGGCGCTGGCCGACCGGATCGCCGCGCTCGACCACGTCTGGCTCGGCGGCGTCATGGCCGTGGCGCCGCTGGGGGAGGACCCGGGCAAGGCGTTCGCGCGGCTGCGGGAGGTCGCGCTGGCCGTTCAGGAGCGCCACCCGCGCGCCACCATGATCTCGGCGGGCATGAGCGAGGATCTGACCGAGGCTGTCGCGCACGGCGCGACACACGTGCGGATCGGTACGGCGTTGCTCGGCCGTCGCAAGCCCTTCGTCAGGTAATGTCCCCTCAAGTGGGCCTTCAGGCCCGCGCATCCAGTAGAGGTCGATCAGCGGTGAGCTTCAAGGGGGTACGGCTACCGCCTCGGGCGCTGCGACAGGCCCGAGCGAGTGCGACCATGAGCAGGAGGACGACGTAGCGATGGCCGGCGCGATGCGCAAGATGGCGGTCTACCTCGGTCTCGTGGAGGACGACCGTTACGAGAGGTACGACACCTACCCGGACGAGTACGCCTACGAGGACGAGGCCCCCCGCACCGGCGAGGAGCGGCCCGTGACGGTCCAGGACCGCGACGAGGAGACCGACCCCGGCGTCCCCGCGCCCCGGCCCGCCACGACCGTCCTGGAGCGCCGCACGACCGATCTGGCCCGCATCACCACGCTCCACCCCCGCACCTACAACGAGGCCCGGACCATCGGCGAGCACTTCCGCGACGGCACCCCGGTCATCATGAACCTGACCGAGATGGTTGACAGCGACGCCAAGCGGCTGGTCGATTTCGCGGCAGGTCTGGTCTTTGGCCTACACGGCAACATCGAACGTGTTACCAACAAGGTGTTCCTGTTGTCCCCAGCCAATGTCGAGGTGACCGCCGAGGACAAGGCCCGAATCGCGGAACGCGGGTTCTTCAACCAGAGTTAGAGTCTCTGTATGCCTATCGCACCCAACCGGGTCTCGCCGAGGCCGGAAGGGCACATCAGAAGGGGAGGCGCGGCCAGCCCGTGGGGATCGTAAGTCAGATCTTGGTCGTCGTCCTGTCGCTCTACCTGGTGCTGCTCATCGGCAGGATGATCTTCGAGACGGTTCAGGCCTTCGCCCGCCAGTGGCGCCCCTCCGGGGTCGTGCTGGTGCTGGCCGAAGCCACGTACACCGCAACAGACCCACCCCTCAAGTTCCTCCGCCGTTTCATTCCTCCGCTCCGGTTGGGTACGGTGGCCTTTGACCTAAGCTTCACAGTCCTCTTCATCGTCGTCCTGCTCCTGATCCAGATCGTTGGATGGATAGGCCGGTGACGGGGACTGCGGGGGCACCGGTCGAGATCCAACTCGTGTCCGCGCTGAAGTGATTCGGAATCCCCGTCCCTCCGGACAGACTCCAAGCGCGCCAAGGAGACCAAAAAGATGCCGCTGACGCCCGCTGACGTGCGGAACAAGCAGTTCAGTACCACCCGGTTGCGGCCGGGCTACGACGAAGAGGAGGTCGACGCCTTCCTCGACGAGGTCGAGGCTGAGCTTGACCGCCTGATCCAGGAGAACGAGGAGCTGCGCGCCAAACTGGGCGAGTGCCTGCGCGGGAAGGTGCCGGGCGGCATGAACATGCCCATGGCCTCCGCGCCGGTGCAGGAGCAGCCGAAGCCCGAGATGATGGCGCCCCCGCAGCCCGAGCCCATGCGGGCTCCGGAGCCGCAGCCCCAGCCCCAGCCCGTCCCCGTGGCCATGAGCATGCCTCCGGCCGAGGACAACATGGACACGGCGGCCCGCGTTCTCGCCCTGGCCCAGCAGACCGCCGACCAGGCGATCTCCGACGCCCGCCGCGAGGCGGACGAGACCGTCACCCGCGCCCGCCGCGAGGCCGACGAGATCCTCACCAAGGCCCGCCGCCAGGCCGAGCAGGTCATCGGCGACGCCCGCGCCCGCGCCGAGACGCTGGAGCGCGACGCGCAGGAGCGCCACCGCCAGGCCATGGGCTCCCTCGTCCAGACCCGTGACGAGCTGGAGCGCAAGGTCGAGGAGCTGCGCAGCTTCGAGCGCGAGTACCGCAGCCGTCTCAAGCTCTACCTGGAGAACCAGCTCGCCGAGCTCAACGTCTCCGCCGAGGGCAGCGGTGCCTTCCCGGTGATGTCGGGTGGCCCGTCGGCCGCGGCTCCGGCCATGTCCCACGCGGTGCCGCAGGGTGGCCAGCAGCCTCTCCCCGCTGGTCCGAGCCCGTTCGGCGGTGACGGCCCGCAGGGTGCCTTCCCCGGTGGCGACGGTCAGCACAACGACCGCCGGTAAAGTAACGGGTCAACCAGGCCCGTCACTTCGAAAGAGCCCTCTGTGATCCTTATCAGCGCTGGTTTGGTGCTCGCGGCGGTCGTCTTGCTGATCGCGGGCTTCGTACTGGCCAAGGTTTACCTGATCATGTGGTCCATCGTGGTCAGCGTGCTGTCCGCGCTGTTCCTGGTGATCGGGGCGTTCCTGCGGCGTCACGAGCTGTTTCCCAGTGGTGGGCGGGCCGCCGAGCCGGCCGTCCCTCCGGTGGGTCACGTGCCGCCCGGCATGCCGTACGGCCAGACCGGCCCGGTGGGAGCGTCGCAGACCAGTCCGATGGGAGCGTCGCCGTCCCCGCGTCCGCGGGTACCGCAGCAGACGGCGACCGTCCCCGCGGCCGCCCCGCGCCGCACACCGGCGATGGGGGTCTCCCCGGACGCCCTCGTCCTGGTGATCCCGGGACGCAAGCGCTACCACGTTCCGGGGTGCCGCCAGCTGGTCGGGCGAGATCACGAAGAGCTCACCTACGAGGAGGCGCGCGAGGAGGGCTTCACGCCCTGCACGACGTGCCTGCCCGACGCCGCCCTCGGCGGACGGCAGCTGCCGCCCGTCGCCGATCCCGAGCCCGCGGCATCCCCCTCTTTCCCGGCTTCGACCGGTCCCGCGGCTTCCAAGGCTCCCTCGGCCTCCAAGGCTCCCTCGGCTCCGGCCGGGGTCTCCACGGGCAGCCGTGCCGAGTCGGCCGGTCCCGACGAGCCCTCCGAGGCTTCCGAGCCGTCCGAGACCACGCGGATCCTGCGCCCACCGGCCCCCACCGGCACGGGCCGTCCCCCCGCCGCGCCGAAGCCCGCCTCCAAGGCTTCCACCCCCACCTCGGAGCCGTCGGCCAAGCCCGGCCCGGACCCCACGTCCCGCCCCGGCACCGACCGTGCCTCCCAGCCCTCCGGATCCAAGTCCGGTGCGGGGACGACCTCCAAGCCCGGCTCGGGCTCCTCCTCTTCCCCGCCCTACGCGTGGTTCGCCCGCCCCGAGTCCACGGACGAGGACACGGCCGACGGGGACACCGCTGACCGGGACACCGCCGGCGGCGACACGAAGGGCGCGCCCGGCAAGGGGCCGGCCGGCAAGACCGCGACCGGTAAGGACGCGACCGGTAAGACCGTGACCGGCAAGGACGTGACCGGCAAGGACGTGACCGGCAAGGACGTGACCGGCAAGGACGCGACCGGCAAGGGCGCCGCCGAGCGGCCGCCGGCCGCCGCTCCCGGAGCGGACTCCGGTGACGACGAGGCGGACGACCAGCAGACTTCCCCCTCCATCGCCTTCACACCCGTCTCGCGCGGCCCCAAGGCACCGCCCGCCAAGCCGGGCGCGGCCGGTTCCCGGCCCGCCGATCCGCGACCCGGGGATGCCCGGGCTCCCGAGCCCGTCCGTCCCGCCACGGGCGCCGAGGCCAAGGAGCCCACGCTGGAGCGCCCTGCAGGGGCGGACGGGCCTTCGCAGCGGGCGAAGGGCGCCGAGGCCCGGGACGACGAGCAGGGTCCGGAGACGAGGCCGCAGCGCGCCGTGTCCGCCACAGGTGAGCCGGTCGAGCGACCGGCCGGGAAGACCGGGTCGCGTGAGCGGGATGTCGTTCCCGAGCGTCCCGCGTCGGCGGCGGAGTCCTCGGCCAAGCCGAGCGGCCCCCTCCCGGCCGGTGCCGAGTCGACCCCGGCGAGCGGGGCCGACGCGGGCGACACGGTCGTGGTCACCCCTCCCGGTGCTGGGGACACGGTCGTGGTGACCCCTCCCGGTGCGGGAACGCGTTCAGGGGAGGGGGGCGCCCGCAAGGGCGCCACGTCCGGTGATCGTCCCGGCGAGGGCCCGTCCGGGGCCGCGGGCAAGACGTCCGGGTCATCGAGCATGAAGTCCGGGACGTCCGCTGGGACGTCCGGGGCCGCGGGCAAGACGTCTGGGACGTCCCCGGCCGCGGGTAGGACGTCCAGGGACACGGGCGGGGCGTCCGGCGCTTCCGCAGGGGCGGGTGCCGGCGACGGGAAGACCGGCGGCGAGAAGGCGGCCGGGCCGGGCGGCGGCTCCAAGCAGGGCAAGGCCGCTCCGGCCGCGTCAGGCGACGCCTCCGCCGAGGAGCCGGTCGCTGATCCCAAGGGTGCGGCCGGGAAGGGCTCGACCACGGTCAGGGTGATCGAGGGCACGAGCCGCTACCACGCCACCGCCTGCCCTCTGGTGCGCGCCGTGGGCGACAGCGGCGTCCGGACCATGACTCTCGCCGAGGCCGAGAAGGACGGCCTGACGAGCTGCTCGGTCTGCCGCCAGGACAGCGACGCCACCTCCTAGACCCGCCCGTCCTGGCCCCTCGACTTCATGGGCGCGTACCTTTCGGTCTCGCCGCTGCTTCATCTCTCGTAGCCGTAAGAGGCCGGGGCCGCCCGGCCCCCGGCGCGCACAGCGCCCGCCGGAGGCCAGCGACCGTGCTGCCGGTCAGCTCGGGTTGAGATCGTTCTTCCAGATCTCCCGCTCGTCACGGCGCGGGTCGTGGACGATGACGTTGTTCGGCGTGTTGTCGCGGTAGAAGGTCATCACCGGGCGCTCGGTGGTGTCGTAGGGAGCCCACTGGCCGAGCTCGCCGGTCTTGACGAACTCGACCCAGCGTCCGTGCAGAGCGTCCGCGAGAGCCTGGGGCGGGTTGGGGCCGGTGAACTCCGCGCTGTGGGGGTTGTCGAGCGTGTCCCACGCGAAGGGGAGCGGCAGGCTGTGACAGGCGCCGAGCTTGACGCGGAGGTTGTTGGGCGTGGTGGGTGACCGCCAGCCGAACTCGAAGACGTGGGTGGTGGCGGGCGCGTCGCTGCGGGCCTCGGCGATGCGGTAGGTGGGGATGCGGAACATGCGGTCGGTCAGCGTCGCGCAGGCGACGCCGGAGGGGGCGTTGCGGAGGTACGGCTCGACGTTGGTCTCGGCGTAGCGGTCATAGAAGCCGGCCGGGGCGCCGTAGACCTCGGTCCTGGTCCTGAACGGCGCCGCGCCGGGCCAGCCCACCATGGCCGTGGGAACCACGAAGGTCCTGAACTCCTCGGCCGTGGTGCCGATCAGCAGCGGCACGTCAGCGCCCCGGCCGTCGGCGATGGCGTCGATCGGCAGTCGCGGAACCACCTCGCCGTCGATCACCGGCATGAACGACATGCCGCACGAGGCGATGGTGCTCGCCCCGTACAGCTCGGGGTCGGCGCTGGAGGTGACGTCGTCGCTCACCTGACCCTGCGCCGTCATCAGGGCGGCGATGCCCACCTCGGCGAGCGCCTGGGCGGTCGGCTGCACACCCAGCCGGGTGGCGACGGCGGCGGTGAGAAGGGCGGCGTCCTGGAGGGTCTGGCCGATGTGCGCTGTGCCGCTTTCGACGATGGCCTGGTGGAACAGCTCCCGGCCGAGGGAGAGCAGGGTCAGCACGCTCATCGCGCCGGCGGACTCGCCTGCCACGGTGATGTTGCCCGGGTCGCCGCCGAAGCCGGCGATGTTGTCCCGCACCCACTCCAACGCGAAGATCTGGTCGAGCAGGCCGCGGTTGGCCGGGACGGGAGCGTCCTCGATGTAGGCGAAGCCGTCCACTCCGAGGCGGTAGTTGATGGTGACGCAGACGACGCCGTCGCGGGCGAAGGTGGCGCCGTCGTAGGTCGTCACCGCGGAGGAGCCGGTGGTGAAGGCGCCGCCGTGGATCCACACCAGCACCGGCATGGCGGCGCCGGGGCCGGTGGCGCTGGTCCACACGTTGAGGTTGAGGTAACCGTCCCCGGGGACGACCGGGTTGTGGAACAGCTCGCCGAGCTTCCCCTTGAGCGGCGGCTGCGGCGGGGTCGGTCCGAACTCGTGAGCGGGCAGCGGCGCGTCCCACGGCCGGGGCGGCACGGGTGCGGCGAACCGGTTCGGCCCGACGGGAGCGGCGGCGTAGGGAATCCCGCGGAAGGACGCGATCCCGTTCTGGATCAGCCCCGATACCGGGCCGTAGGCGGTCGGGATCTCGACGGTGGTGGGCGACATGGCACTCCTCGGCCGGTACAGGGCGGCATACGCTCGTACAGGGCCGGCAGTCCCCCTGGAGCACCGTCCAGGCCGCGAGCTGCGGCCGGACACCACACCATTACCCAGAGTGACGACTGTTCATCTCAGAGTGACGGAACGGATGATCTGAAGACCTCACTCGAGGCCGGCACGCGGAGAGGCGGGACACCCCGGCAGGGATGTCCCGCCTCTCGCGTCGTCGGCTCAGGCGCGGGTCAGCTGGAACCTCAGGCCCAGGTCCGCGTCCTCGTGCACCGGCAGGCCGTCCTGTGCCCCCTCCGTGAGGGACGTGGCCAGCACCTCGTCCGCCACCAGCGACCCGCCCGCCTCCAAAGCGGCCGTCAGGTCGGCGTTGGAGGACGTCCACCACAGCGTGATCCGGTCCGTGATCGACAGGCCCGACGCCTTGCGGGCCTCCTGCACCAGGCGGATGACCTCACGCACCAGCCCGGCCCGGCGCAGCTCGTCCGTGAGCTCCAGGTCGAGGGCGACCGTCTCACCCGTGCCGGTGTCGATGGCGCCCGTCTCGACCGCCCAGCCGGAGCGCGGCTGCTCGGTGACGATCACGTCGTCGGGGCCGAGCGTGACCTCGCCCAGCTCGCCCGCCTCCAGCGTGACCGTGCCGCCGCCCCGCAGTGTGCGGGCCAGCGACGCGGCGTCGGCGCCGCCGACCGCCGCGGCCACCACCTTGGTCTGCGAGCCGAACCGCTTGCCGAGCGCCCGGAAGTTCGGCTTCACCGTGTACGACACGAGGTCGGCGCTGAAGCCGGACATGTCCTCCAGGGCCTGGACGTTCAGCTCGTCGGCGATGAGGTCGCGCAGCTCGGCCGGGAGCGCCGGCCAGCCGTGCGCCCCGACCAGCGCCCGTCGCAGCGGCTGCCGCGTCTTGACGCCCGAGGACGCGCGGGCCGAGCGGCCCAGCTCCACCAGCCGGCGGACCAGCGCCATCTGCTCCGACAGCGCCGGGTCCAGCAGGTCCTCACGGGTGACCGGCCACGAGGCCAGGTGTACGGAGCTGGGCGCTTTCTCGCCGCGCAGCACGTCCCACAGGTAGTCGGTGACGAACGGGGCGATGGGCGCCATCAGCCGGGTGACCGTCTCCAGGCACTCGTACAGCGTCGCGAACGCCTCGTGCGACCCCTGCCAGAAGCGGCGGCGTGAGCGGCGTACGTACCAGTTGGACAGGTCGTCCAGGAAGTCGGCCAGGCGGCGGCCCGCCCGCTGCGTGTCGTACTCGTCCAGCGAGGCCGTCACGTCGGCGACCGTGCGGTGCAGCTCGGCCAGCGCCCACCGGTCGAGCAGCGGCCGCTCGGACACGGGCGGGGCCGAGGCCAGCATCGCGGGCGACCACGACTCGGCGTTGGCGTACAGGGTGAAGAACGAGGCGGTGTTCCAGTAGGTCAGCAGGACCTTCCGGACGATCTCCTCCAGCGCGTTGTGGCCGACGCGGCGCGCCGCCCACGGCGAGCCGGAGCAGGCCATGAACCAGCGCAGCGCGTCGGCGCCGTGCTCGTCCATGAGCGGGATCGGCTCCAGCACGTTGCCGAGGTGCTTGCTCATCTTGCGGCCGTCCTCGGCCAGGATGAGGCCCAGACAGAGCACGTTCTCGTACGACGACTGGCCGAACACCAGCGTGCCGACGGCCATCAGCGAGTAGAACCAGCCGCGGGTCTGGTCGGTCGCCTCGCAGATGAACTGCGCGGGGTAGACGCCCTCCGGCTTGCCGCGGGCGCCCCACTGGGCGAACGGCATGGAGCCCGAGTCGTACCAGGCGTCGATGACGTCCGGAACGCGGCGCGCCTCCGCCCCGCAGTCGGGGCAGGGGAAGGTGACGTCGTCCACGTACGGGCGGTGCGGGTCGAGCGCGGAGACGTCGCGGCCGGCGAGCGTGCCGAGCTCCTCCATCGACCCGACGCACGTGATGTGCGTGTCGTCCTCGCCGCACACCCACAGCGGCAGCGGCGTGCCCCAGTAGCGCGAGCGCGACAGCGACCAGTCGACGTTGTTGCGCAGCCACTCCCCGAACCGGCCCCACTTGATCGTGTCGGGGAACCAGTTGGTCCTGGCGTTCTCCTCCAGCATCTGGTCCTTGACCGCGGTGGTGCGGATGTACCAGGACGGGAGCGCGTAGTAGAGCAGCGGCGTGTGGCAGCGCCAGCAGTGCGGGTAGCTGTGCTCGAAGTGGCCGCCGCGGAACAGCAGGCCACGGGCCCGCAGGTCCTCGGTCAGCTCCTCGTCGGCGTCCTTGAAGAAGCGCCCGCCGACCATCGGCACGTCGTCCAGGAAGCGCCCGTCGGGGCCGATCGGGTTGACCACCGGCATGTCGTAGCGCCTGATCACCGCCAGGTCGTCGGCGCCGAACGCCGGAGCCTGGTGGACCAGGCCGGTGCCGTCCTCGACCGTCACGTACTCGCCGGTCACCACGTAGTGGGCGCCCGGGATGTCGACCAGGTCGAACGGCCGGGAGTAGGTGGTGTGCTCCAGCTCGCGGCCGGTGAAGCGGGCCACCTCGGTGGCGCCGTCGCCCAGCACCGACAGCAGCGGCTCGGCCACCACCAGCACCTCGCCGTCGGCGGTGCGCGCGGCGACGTACGTCACGTCGGGGTGGACGGCGACCGCGGTGTTGGACACCAGCGTCCACGGCGTGGTGGTCCAGATGAGCAGCGAGGCGCCCAGCTCCGCCAGCCGCCCGGAGGTGGCGGGCATGCGGACGTAGACCGAGGGGCTGGAGACGTTCTCGTAGCCGCCCGGCTGGCCCAGCTCGTGGTCGGACAGCCCGGTGCCGCAGCGCGGGCAGTACGGCGTGATGCGGAAGTCGCGGAACAGCAGGCCCTTGTCGAAGACGACCTTGAGCGACCACCAGACCGACTCGATGTACGAGGGGTCCATGGTCCGGTAGGCGGTGGACAGGTCGATCCAGTAGCCCATCCGCTCGGTCATCTGCTCGAACGCGTCGACGTGCCGCAGCACGGACTCCCGGCACTTGGCGTTGAACTCGGCGATGCCGTACGCCTCGATGTCCTTCTTGCCGGTGAGGCCGAGCTCCTTCTCGATGCCGACCTCGACCGGCAGGCCGTGGCAGTCCCAGCCGGCCTTGCGGGGCACGCTGAAGCCCTGCATCGACTTGTACCGGGGGAACAGGTCCTTGAAGACCCGGGCCTCGACGTGGTGGACGCCGGGCAGGCCGTTGGCCGTGGGCGGGCCCTCGTAGAAGACCCAGGCGGGGTTGCCGTCGTTCTGCTCGACGGAGCGCTCGAAGACCTTCCCGTCCCGCCACCGTTCGAGGACCTCGCGCTCGAGCGCGGGCAGGTCGACCTGCGCGGGAAGAGAGCGGAAACTAGGGGAAGACATCTGGGGCGCGCCTCCACGCGGTCACTGTCGGACAGGATGCGTGAAGGGACGAAGCCGTGCGGCTCCGCGGTACCACCCTTCTTGGCCTCGGCGAGCGAGGCCCACTTCATTGGTCTGCTGCCGGGTCTAATGAGCTCCGGGGAGCCGTTCTTCCGGCGGCTCCGGGGTGATGTCCCTCACATTCCGGGCCCCATCGACGCCTTGCAGATTCACACCATAACGCAGAGTGGAGCCCTGGTCTTCCCGGTTTCCCTGGTGAGGTGCCTGTCTCCGGTACGGAAGTCGTAAACGGCGACAAAGTTGCGGGAATGGAGTGGCTGCGGGAGGAGTTGAAAGCGCGCGGCGGGATAGTACGGGAGAGGTAATCGGGACGGCGGGTCGTTTGCCGTTCTGTTATGGGGCACCTAAGCTGCCCGCACCATTCACCGGCCTTGATCAGCATGGAGGCACCCATGGCGGCAGTCACGCAGACCACCACTCCGTTGATGTGGTCGGACGAGGAGCTGGCCGAGGTACGCGGCACGCTGCAGCGCGAGATCGACGAGCTCAACGCGGACATCCGCCGCCACGAGTCGGAGATCGCCTCCGGCGATGTGACCCAGGGAGCCGGTGACGACCAGGCGGACGCCGGCGCCAAGACGTACGAGCGCGAACGCGAGATCGCCCTTACCCTGAATGCGCGCGACCTGGTCGCGCAGAACGAACGTGCGATCGCCAGGATCGACGCAGGGACCTATGGAGTGTGCGAATCGTGCCACAAGCCGATCGGCAAGGAACGCCTGCAGGCGTTCCCGAGGGCGACGCTGTGCGTGGCCTGCAAGCAGAAGGAGGAGCGCCGGTAGCAGGACCGGCCGCGGCGCCGGCGGCGAAGCGGCGCACCCGCCTCGTCGCGGTCCTCGTCGCGCTGGCCGCCGTCGTCTACGTGATCGACGTCCTCACCAAGACGGTGGTGCTGCGGGCGCTGGAGGGCAAGGCGCCGCTCGTCGTCATCCCCGACGTGCTGCAGTTCAGGGTGATCTTCAATTCCGGTGCCGCGTTCAGTCTCGGCACCGGAATGACGATAGTCTTCACCTTCATCGCCGCCGCGGTCGTGGTCGCCATCATCCGCACCGCCCGCAAGCTCCTCAGCCTGCCGTGGGCTATCGCCCTGGGCCTGCTGCTGGGCGGGGCGTTCGGCAACCTGACCGACCGGCTGCTGCGCTACCCTTCGGGTTTCGGCAGGTCCACCCAGTTCCAGGGGCACGTGGTCGACTTCATCGAGGTCCTGCCCGGCCACTTCCCGGTGATCGACTACTTCCCGGTGTTCAACGTCGCCGACTCCTCGATCGTGTGCGGCGGCATCCTGGCCGTGCTGCTGGCCTGGCGGGGTTACCAGATCGACGGATCGAGGGAGGGCAAGTGACCGAGCGGCGAAGCCTGCCCGTGCCCGACGGGCTGGAGGGCGAGCGCCTGGACGCCGCCCTGTCCCGGCTGTTCGGCTTCTCCCGCACCCGGGCGGCCGAGCTGATCGGCGCCGGCGAGGTGACGATCGACGGCCGCGAGCCCGCCAAGTCCGACCGCGTCCACGCGGGCGCCTGGCTGGAGGTCGTGCTGCCGCCTCCGGTCAGCACGCCCATGCCGGTCGCCGAGCCGGTGCCCGGCATGCGGATCGTCTACGAGGACGACGACATCGTCGTGGTCAACAAGCCGATCGGCGTGGCCGCGCACCCCACGGTCGGCTGGACCGGCCCCACGGTGATCGGCGGGCTGCTGGGCTCCGGCCACACCATCGCCACCAGCGGCGCCGCCGAGCGCCAGGGCATCGTGCACCGGCTCGACGCCAACACCACCGGCGCCATGGTCGTCGCCAAGAGCGAGCACGCCTACTCCCACCTCAAGCGCGCCTTCAAGGAGCGCACGGTCGACAAGCGCTACCACGCGCTGGTGCAGGGCCATCCCGACCCGTTCCGGGGCACGGTCGACGCCCCCATCGACCGGCATCCCTCGGGCGACGGCCGGTTCGCGGTGGTCGCGGGCGGCAAGCCGTCGGTCACCCACTACGACACGATCGAGGCGTTCCGGGCGGCGTCGCTGCTCGACATCAAGCTGGAGACGGGCCGCACCCACCAGATCCGGGTGCACATGTCCGCGCTGCGCCACCCGTGCGTGGGCGACCTGCTGTACGGAGCCGACCCGACGCTGGCCGCGCGGCTCGGGGTGGGGCGGCAGTGGCTGCACGCGGTGTCGCTCGGGTTCGAGCACCCGTCGAGCGGCGCGTGGACGTCGTTCCAGACGGACTATCCCGAGGACCTGCAGAAGGCCCTCGACCTCGTACGCGCGGAGTCCTGAGGCCCGCCAAGTCCTGAGGCCCGCCAAGTTCTGAGGCCCGCCAAGTTCTGGGGCTCGCGGAGCCCTGAGGCTCCCGGCGCCGGCCGTCAGGCCTTGCCGTGCTTGGCCTTCTTGACCTTCTTCGGCTTCTTGGTCCCGCCGGAGGAACGGCCGGTGCCGACGGGGTCCACCTGGCCCGGCGTGCGCGACGAGGGCTGCTCGTCCTCCTTCCTCGACTTGGCGGGGGTCGGCTTCTTGGTGGGCTTGGCCGTCGGCTTCGTCGACGGCTTCGTGGTCGGCCTCTTGGTGGGCTTCTTGGTGGGCTTCGTGGTCGGCTTCCTCGCGGGCTCGCGTGTGGCCCTGCCGGTCGGCCCGGTCGTCGGGCGGTGTCGCGTGGGCTCGGCCGTCGGCCGGTGCGAGGCGGGGCCGTCGGTCGGAACCGTGCCCTGCCGTGGCCCGCTGTCGGTGGGCGGGTCCGACGGCGTTCTCGTGGCGGGGTGGCTGACCGGCTCCGAGGCGGGCTTGGACGGCATGGCCGAGGTGACCACGGCCGGGGCGGTCGTGGGCGTAAGGGCGTCGCCGACCGGCCGGTTCGTCCACCAGGCGGCGCCGCCCGTGAGGACCGCCACGGCCGCGACCCCCGCGACGAGGGCCGACAGCGGTGGCCTGCGCCGCCGGACCGCCGGGTGGAACGCTGCGGACGACGGTCCGTCGGCCGGCCCGCCGGGCGGCCCGTCGAGCGGCCCCGCGAGTGGCTGTGAGGGAGTCACGGGAGTGGCGGCGGCGACCGGAACGGCCGGCGTGTCACTCGTGGACGAGGGGCCCGGGTCGCTCAGACCGCCCGCCGGGATGGCGACCGGGGCCGTCGGCTCCGGCACGTTGCCCGCGACGAACGCGTGCAGCCGCCACCGCGCCTCGTCCAGGCCCATCCGCTGCGCCGGGTCCTTGCGCAGCAGCCCGAGCAGCACCGGCCCGAGCGCGCCCGCGCGGGCCAGCGGTGGCGGCTCGGAGTGCATCACGGCGCCCAGCGTGGCCAGCGCGTGCGCGCGCTGGAACGGCGACTGACCTTCGACGGCCAGGTACAGGGTGACGCCCAGCGACCACAGGTCCGACTCCGGCACGGCCTGGCCGCCCGCCGCCCGCTCCGGCGCCATGAAGGCGGGTGTGCCGACGAGGATGCCCGTCCTGGTGACGGGCGCCTCGTCCTCGGTGGTGGCGATGCCGAAGTCGGTCAGCACCGCCCGGCCGTCCTCGGCGAGCAGCACGTTGTCCGGCTTGACGTCGCGGTGCAGGACGCCCGCGGTGTGCGCGGCGCGCAGCGCCTCCAGCAGTTGCAGCCCGATGTCCGCGACCCTGGCCGGTGGCAGCGGGCCCTCCTCGCGGACCAGCTCGCCCAGCGTCCGCGACCGGACGAGCTGCATGACGATCCACGGGTGGCCGTTCTCCTCCAGCACGTCGTAGACGGCCGCCACGCCGGGGTGCGCGACGCGGCCCGCGGCCCGCGCCTCCCGGAAGGTGCGCACGCTGAAGACGTCGCGCTCCGGCCCGTTGAGGTCGGGGGGCGGGTGGACCTCCTTCACGGCCACGTCGCGGCCGAGCACCTCGTCGTGGGCGTGCCAGACCGTGCCCATACCGCCCTGGCCAATGGTCCTGAGCAGCCGGTATCGTCCACCGACCATCACCGCTGAATCGGACATGCGGGCCGACTACCCGATAAAGTCCCTCCCAAGCGCGCATCCCCGCCGATTAAAGAACGGGCCGGATAGGGCCGGTCAGCGCAGGGTGAAGGTCTTGGTGAAGGTGTCGAAGTAGTGGCGGTCGCGGGCCCAGCGGGAGTCGGGCGCCTCCCAGTACAGGGCGAACGGCCGGCCGGACGCCGTGCGGAAGCCGCGGTTGACGACGTGGACGACCGTCCCGCCACGCCGCCAGGTGAACTCCCAGTCGGCCGCCGGCCGCCCGAGGTAGGTGGTGGCGCCGATGCCGATCCGGCGGTAGCCGGGGAACTCGCCCCGGCCGAGGATCTCCCTCTCCAGCCCCTGCCAGTGCCGTACGGGGCCGAGCCACGGCTGGTCCGGCACCGTCCACTCCACGATGAACGCGCCGGGGGAGCCGGGGCCGCGCACGGTCACGCTGTCGCGGGTGGGGTGCTTGGTGACCTTCCACCGGGCGGGGACGGCCATCGCGAACCCGCCCGCGGAGCTCCGGTACGGGACCCAGCCCGCCGGCGTCGCCGTGGCCGCGGGAGTATGGCGACCGCGAAGCTGACGATCAGCGTGAGCGGCACCGCGCCGAGCGTGTAGTAGGTGGTGGCGCCGAGCGACTTCCAGAACAGCGGGTC